>JAAAPG010000019.1 GCA_009908405.1 Alphaproteobacteria bacterium
CTGGGCGTCAAGCCCGGCGGTCAGCAGCGGGCGCAGGCCGAACATGGTGAAATCAGTCAAGATAAGTCCTCTCATGGCGCGCTTGCGCGGCCAAATGTGCCCCATGCATTGGGGACGGTTGGGGGCGCCAAACCTGGGCGCCGCCCCCCACGCGTGATGTCGGGAAGCTGGGTTCGGGGCAGAATGCCCCCGTCGCAAACCTTGTCAGTGCTCACGCGGCACGTTTGCGGTTGGCGCGTAAATGCGCGTCCACGCGCGAATAGTCAAGGAGTTTCCCGGATCGATGCGAATACCACTCGAATCAGAACATGTTAAAAGTGTCCAATTGCCGGGCGAAAAACTGCGGGAAAACAGCGTTCCGGCGATGATACCCTGCCATTTTCCACGAAAAACTTGCGTTTTGCCGCGGCTGTGGCACCATTTTTACCGTGAAGACAGACTTTCTACCACGGCCCCGTTCAACTGCGATCGCCGGACACTGGAAGACCTGGCTGAACGCGCCAAGACAATCCCGTCTTGGGACACGATCGAACGAGGAGAAGCTGTATGCCAACCGGCACAGTGAAATGGTTCAACACGACCAAAGGTTACGGGTTCATCGCCCCCGATGAAGGTGGCAAGGACGTTTTCGTGCATATTTCCGCGGTCGAACGCGCCGGGCTGACGGGCCTGGCCGATGACCAGAAGGTCGGGTACGAGCTGCGCGCGGGCCGCGACGGGCGCGAATCCGCCAGCGATTTGCGGCTGTTGTAACCCGCCCCCCCGGCACATGGCACGCTGCCGGGGCACCGGCAGCGAAACCGCTACAGGCCCAGCGCCTTTTGGGTGTCGGCTTTCCAGCCCAGATACCACGCGCCATCATGTTGGATGACCGGACGTTTCATCAGCGTCGGGTGCGCGGCCAGCAGGGCGTCGGCATCTTGCGCCTTTTCACCGTCTGACAGCCCCCGCCACGTCGCAGAGGCGCGGTTCACCAGCGCATCCCCGAATTCGGCCAGCAGCGTCGCACGCTCCGTGGCGGTCAGGGGATCGGCGCGGATGTCGCGGAACGTGGCATCCGGCAGTGCCTTGACCGCCTTGCGGCAGGTGTCGCAGGTTTTCAGGCCCAGAATTGTCGTGGTCATGTTCGCCTCCGTTTCGGGGCAAGATGCCCGGCGGGCGCGCCCCTCGCAAGGGGCTTTTCGTCCCGCGCGGGGCGGGCTAAAGCACGCGCATGGCCAAGCTGTATTTCCATTACTCGACCATGAACGCGGGCAAATCCACGATCCTGCTTCAAGCCGCGCATAACTACCGCGAGCGGGGGATGGTGCCGTATTTGCTGACGGCGCGGCTGGATGGGCGCGCGGGGCATGGGCGCATCGCCTCGCGCATCGGGATCGGGGCCGAGGCGGATACGTTCGACGACACCGACGACCTGTTCGCCACGCTGACCCGGCGCATGGCGCAAGGCCCGGTCGCCTGCGTGTTCGTGGACGAGGCGCAATTCCTGACGCCCGCACAGGTCTGGCAACTGGCCCGCGCGGTCGATGATCTGCGCGTGCCGGTCATGTGCTACGGGCTGCGGGTGGATTTCCGGGGCGCGTTATTCCCAGGCTCTGCCACGCTTCTGGCCTTGGCCGATGAAATGCGCGAGGTCCGCACGATCTGCCATTGCGGCAAGAAAGCCACGATGGTCGTGCGCATGGGCGCGGATGGCCGCGCCCTGCATGACGGCGCGCAGGTGCAGATCGGCGGCAACGAGACCTATGTCGCGCTCTGCCGCCGCCATTGGCGCGAGGCGATGGGCGACCGCCCCGCGCCGCAGGATTAGGCCGCTTTCAGGATCGTTTCCGCCGGGGTAACATCCAGGTCCAGGTTCAGCGCCTTGCCCACCGCGCCATAGGTCAGGCGGCCCGCATGGGTGTTCAGCCCCGCCAGCAGATGCGGGTCATCCGCGCAAGCCTGCCGCCAGCCCTTGTTCGCCAGCGCCAGCATGAACGGCATGGTCGCGTTGCCCAGCGCAATGGTCGAGGTCCGCGCGACCGCCCCCGGCATGTTCGCCACGCAGTAATGCATGATCCCGTCCACGTCATAGATCGGGTCGGCATGGGTGGTGGCGCGCGAGGTCTCGAAACAACCGCCCTGGTCGATGGCCACATCCACCAGCGCCGCGCCCGGCTTCATGTCGGCCAGTTGCGCGCGGCTCAGCAGCTTGGGGGCAGCCGCGCCCGGCACCAGCACCGCGCCAATGACCATATCGGCCCCGGCCACCAGCTCGGCGGTGCGGGCGGCGCTGGCATAGCCGGTGCGGAACTGGCTGGCGAACATGTCATCCAGGTGGCGCAGGCGCGGCAAGGACAGGTCCAACACGGTCACATCCGCGCCCATGCCTGCGGCGATACGCGCGGCATGGGTGCCCACCACGCCACCGCCGATCACGACGACATTGGCCGGGCCGACACCGGGCACGCCGCCCATCAGCACACCGCGCCCGCCATTGGCCTTTTGCAGCGTCCACGCACCCATTTGCGGGGCCAGACGCCCGGCCACTTCGGACATGGGCGCCAGAAGCGGCAAGCCACCCGCGCGGTCAGTGACGGTTTCATAGGCAATGGCGGTCACGCCGCTGTCCAGCAGGTCGCGGGTCTGGTCGGGGTCGGGGGCCAGGTGCAGATAGGTGAACAGAAGCTGCCCTTCGCGCAACTGCTTGCGCTCGGAGGCCTGCGGTTCCTTCACCTTCACCACCATGTCGGCGGATTCGAACACCTCTGCCGCGCTATCCGCGATCGCGGCCCCGGCGCGGGTGTAGTCGGCATCCTCGAATCCCGCGCCCAACCCTGCGCCGGATTGCACCAGTACCTCGTGCCCCGCGCGCGTCAATTCTTGCGCCGCCGCTGGCGTCAGGCCGACACGGTATTCTTGTGGTTTGATCTCTGTTGGGCATCCGACGCGCATGAGTGATCCTCCTATTGTACACATGGTAGGATGATCGATGCGTGGCGAAATGTGTTTGCAAATGTTCTTTTCCAAAGCGTAATCTAAGAATAATCTTCGATCAAATGCTTTACTTGTCGCAAAGGATTGCGCTGCAATGCAGCTAGACGATACCGACAGCCGCATCTTGCGAGTGCTGCAAAAGCAAGGGCGCGTGACCAATGCCGAATTGGCCGAAATGGTGAACCTGTCGCCTTCGGCCTGCCATCGGCGTGTGCAACGGCTGGAAAGCGACGGGATCATCGCGGATTACGTGGCCCTGCTGGACCTGAAACGCATCGGTCGCCCGACGACCGTTTTCGTGGAAATCACCCTGTCGGGCCAGAGCGACGAGCTGCTGGACCGGTTCGAACGCGAGGTTTCGCGCGTGCCGGACGTGCTGGAATGCCATCTTATGGCCGGTAGCGCCGACTATCTTCTGAAGATCATCGCGATCGACACGGAAGATTTCGCGCGCATTCACCGGCGTTACCTGAGCCGCCTGCCCGGCGTGACGCAGATGCAATCTTCTTTCGCGCTGCGGCGGGTGGTGCAGACCACGGCGGTGGATATCTGAGGCAGGTGTCGCAGGGGGCTTTGCCCCCGCCGCGCTGGCGCGCGCCTCCCCCAAGGATATTGTGCCAGAATCAATGGGGGCGGCGTGTTTCGCACCGCCCCAATTGTTTTATTGCAGGATACGCCCGTCGATCTGCGGGGCGAAGGGTTCATTCGCCGACAAGTGGCGCGCCAGCACCTCGGCCAGGTCGATGGCGGTGTCGTAGCCGTTCATCCCCTGCTCTGCCAGCATGGCATACCCATCGCCCCCACCGGCCATGAAATTGTTGGTCACAAGGCCATAGGTCTTGTTCATCTCGATGGGGACAAAGCTGTCCCCCTCGCGGATCTCGACCTCGGACACGCGCCCCTCGCCCGGTGCGACCGACGGGTCCAGCTTGAACCGCAGGCCCGCAACTTGCGGGAAGCGCCCGGCACCGTCCTCTATTCCATTCACGCCATGTTCCAGCGCCGCGACCAGCGCCGCGCCGGGAATTTCCAGCGTGTAAAGCGTGTTCTGGAACGGCAGCACTGTCAGCACATCGCCCAACGTCGCCGTGCCCGCCCCGATGGAGGCGCGCAACCCCCCGCCATTCGCCAGCGCGATGGTGATGTCCTGCTCGGCCACTTCGGCCAGCATGGCATCGGTCACGGTATTGCCCATCTCGCATTCACCCGCACGGCAGGATTCGCGCGCCCCGTCGATGGGCGCCGACAGTTCGGCCACGGGCGCGCGCACCAGCCGTTCGATGGGTTCGGCGAGAGGGGCGATCAGGGCTTCGATATCTTCCGCCGGGGCGAAGCTGGCGTCGAGCAGCACGGTATCGCCAGAGGCCGCGACGACCGCGCCATCTTCGGCGAAATCGAGCTGCAATTCGCCCAGGTAGCGCGAAAACGCGAAGGCCTGCACGATGGGAACGGCACGGCCCGAGGGGCTTTCCACCAGCGTGGCATACGCGACCGCGCCCTCTTCGGTGTTGGACATGCGGGTGTGGCTGTGCCCGCCGATAATGGCCGAAATGCCATCCACGGCGGCGGCGATTTCCTGGTCACGATTGTAACCAACATGGCTGAGCAGCAGGATCTTGGTGATGCCGTCCGCTTGCATCGCGGCTACGGCGCCTTGCAGATAGTCGATTTCGTCCTGAAAGCTGACATCGGGACCGGGCGAGGACAGGATGACGGTTTCCGGCGTGGTCACGCCCAGAATGCCGATGCGTTCGCCGTCCTTTTCGACCACGGCGCGCGGCTGAATGTGGCCAGCCAGCGGGCTGCCCTCGGCCACGGTGATATTGCCGGACACGACCGGGAAATTCGCTTCCGCGATCATCTCGGCCAGGCTTTCCGGCCCGCGGTTGAATTCGTGGTTGCCCACGCCCATCGCGTCGAACCCGATGGCGTTCATCATCTGCACCTCGGCCTTGCCGCCATAGGTGGTGTAATACAGCGTGCCCTGGCTTTGATCGCCGGCATCCAGCGTCAGCACGGGGCGGCCCGCATCCTCGTGCGCGGCGCGGCGGTCGCGGATGGCGGTGGCCAGACGGGCGGAACCGCCAAAGCATTCGCCTTCGGCCGAGGCTTCGTCCGAACAGGTCGAATTGTAGCTGCTGATTTCACCGATGCGGCTGTGCATGTCGTTGATATGCAGCACGCTCAATGAAAAGCCGGACTGCGCCCGCGCACTGCGCATGGTAAAGCTGCCCGCGCCGGTCAGCGCCAGCGTGGCCCCGGCCAGGCTGAGAAAGCCGCGGCGGTTGAGTTGTGTCTTGGTCATGGTCGCATCCCCGTTTATGGCCGCGCGGTGGCGGCGGACAGAACATGGCGTGCCAAGCTTCCGTGACGGCTTGATGACGCCCGCGCACTGCCAGAGTAACCGCGATTCGGGACTTGGCAACCGCTTTACCGACAAGGGCACTACCACTACCGCGAGGCCAGAACCGCCCGGCATGTGCGCGGAAGATCCGCCATGGTATAGTCACGCGGGTGGCGGCGCGGCTTTGGCGGCGGCGCGTTCGGGTCGCGCGGGGGCGGGTTCAGGAAGTCGGTGACCCACCATTGCAAGGTGTCATCGCAGCCATTGCCGCCCTTGGACAGGTCTGCCACCGTGGGCGTCTGGGTTTCGCAATTGCGCGCGCCGCGCGGGCATTTCAGCCGCACGTGGAAATGATAGTTATGCCCGGCGGCGGGGCGGATTTTCTGAAGCCATGCGGTGTCGGCGCGACTGGCGGTCTTGCACATTTCCAGTTTTACGGCGGCGGCCACGAAAATGCGGTCGACGCGCGGGTCCGATGCCGCCGCGCGCATGATGTTGTAATGCGCCTGCGTCCAGTTGCTGTTCACGCGCAACTGGTCACTGGTGCGCACGGAAATGGAGCTGAGGCTTTCGCGTTCCGCCACGCTCAGGTTCAGGCGGCGGGGCGGCAGCATCCAGATATCCACGTCCAGCCCCATCTGGTGGCTGGCATGGCCAGAGGTCATCGGCCCGCCGCGCGGTTGGCTGATATCGCCGACATACAGCCCCGCCCAGCCATGGCGCGTGGCGTCGCGGCTCAGGTCCTGGACATATTCCATCAGGTCGGGATGGCCCCAGTGGCGGTTGCGCGACAGGCGCATGGCCTGCCATGTCGGCCCGGTTTCGGGCAGGCGCACCAACCCCGCCGCGCAGCCCTTGGAATAGCTGCCGATGGGGGCTCTGGCGCTTGCAGCGACCCGTAAGCATGCGCGCCGAATAACTGGTTGGCGCGTTGCTGGGCCTGCACGGGGGCCGCCAGCAGCAGGGCAAGGGCAATCAGGATGGGGCGCATCGGAATTCGGGTTCTCCGTCTGGGTCGACAAAGGCTAGCAGCAACAGCCCCGCCAAGAAAAGCACAATCAGCGGGGTCACGCCCATGCGCTGGCTGTCGGTCAAGGTGGTGACCAGTGCGACCAGCGCCGGGGCCAGGAAGGCCAGCGCCTTGCCCGACAGCGCGTATAGGCCGAACCCTTCGGTCATGCGCGCGGGGTCGGCTTGGCGCACCATCATGGTGCGCGAGGCCGATTGCAGGCTGCCGCCCCCGGCCCCGATCAGCGCGCCGCAAATGTAAAACGTGATGTCCGGCAGGTTGGAGCCATCCGCCACGGGGATGAAGATCGCCATGGTCCGGTCCGTGCCGACAATGATGATACAGACCGCCATCAATAGGACCACGCTACCAATAATCACGGGTTTCGGGCCGAAACGGCTGTCCAACTTGCCCGCCAGCCAGCAGGCGACCGCGCCCACGGCGGCGGCGAGAATGCCGAACACGCCGATTTGCACGATGGACCAACCCAGCACACCCGCCGCGTAGATGCCGCCAAACGCGTAGATGCCGTTCAGCGCATCGCGATACAGCAACGACGCGCCCAGATAGGCGAACAGGCTTTTGCGCGTTGGCAGGGCACGCAGGCTGTCGCCAAGTTCCTGCAAGCCCCGGCGGACCGCGCCGCGCACCCGGACAGTCGCCGATTTGATCGGAACCCACAGGAAGAAGGGTATGACGAAAACCAGATACCAGATCGCGGTGAACGGCCCGACAAGCCGCGTGCCTTCGCGCGCGTCCGCATCCAGCCCGAAAGGCGGGGACAGGCCAATCAATGTCACGCCCTGGTCATTCTCGGCCAGAAACAGCAGCATGACAACCAAAGACACCAAGCCGCCGATATAGCCCAGCGCCCAGCCGGTGCCGGATATCTGGCCCAGATCGTCACGCGCGCGGCCAGCCAAAGCGCCGCCGCGCCAAGGGCGTAAAGCGCGGACCACAGCAAAAGCCATGACCGCCGGTTGCCCGAACTATCGGCGATTGCGCCCATCACCGGGGCGGCCAAGGCGATCACCAGGCCGGACCCGGCCAGCATCCAGCCCCACAGCGCTTGCCCCGTGACCGGGTCAGGCGCGACGGCCGATGCGAAATAGGGCGCGAAGACGAAGGTCAGCAGCAGCGTGTTATAGGGCTGGTTGGCCCAGTCGAAGGACCACCAGCCCCAGATATGTTTGCGCGGCACTGTCATGGCGGGCCTTTCAGGACATCATCGGCCCAGTTAGCCACCGCGACCGCGGCGTGACAAGCGCTTAGCCGGGGTTGCGCAAGCGCAGATCGGCCGAATCGCCCTGACCTTGATCAGAGACAAAACGCAGGGTCGCCCCGTCACGCAGCACAAGCTGGCAATTGTAAGGGTCGCCCGACCCGCCGAATTCCAGCGTGCGGCAGAAATACCCGTTGCGCCACTCCCAGCGCCCGCCGACATCCATGCCAAAGCCACTGCCGCGAATTTCGCCTTGGGGCAGTACTTGCAGCCGAACACCGAAGCGGGTCAATTCGCGCCCTTCGACCAGTGACCGGAAGATGCGCTCTTCCTGCACGGGTTCGAAATCCGCGAGCGCGGGCGCGGCGGTTGTCAGGGCGGTGGCAAGGGCAATTGCGAATCTCATCATGGCAACCTCGCATTGGCAATCTGGGAAGGTTACGAGAATAACGCGGGATTGGTTTCAAAAAAGTCTCAGCGCCCGTTCAGGTTCAGCACATCAAGCATGGAATACTCGCCGGGACCGCGTCCTTCCAGCCACATCGCGGCCCGC
The DNA here is from genome assembly GCA_009908405.1 of Alphaproteobacteria bacterium. GTDB lineage: Bacteria > Pseudomonadota > Alphaproteobacteria > Rhodobacterales > Rhodobacteraceae > Roseinatronobacter. The sequence continues at coordinate 8,105 of JAAAPG010000019.1, forward strand.
AAGGCCCCGCGTGCGAACAGCGCCCGGTCCGACGCGACATGGCGCAGTGTGACGCGTTCGCCCGGCCCGGCAAAGATCACGTCGTGCTCGCCGATGAAATCGCCGCCGCGAATGGCGTGAAACCCGATCGCGCCCTCGCGCCGCGCGCCGGTAATCCCGTCGCGACCCCGGTCGGCCATGTCCGCCAGCGACACGCCGCGCCCTTCGGCCACGGCTTCGCCCAGCATCAGGGCGGTGCCGGACGGGGCATCGACCTTGTGGCGGTGATGCGCCTCGATGATCTCTATGTCATAGTCCTCGCCCAAGGCGCTGGCGACCTGCCGCGCCAGCGTGACCAGCAGGTTGACCCCAAGGCTCATGTTGCCCGCGCGCACGATGTGGCCGCGCGTGCCGATCTCGGCCAGGGCGACCAGGTCGTCGTCGTCGAAGCCGGTGGTGCCGATAACATGGCCGACCCCGGCATCGGCGGCCCGTGCGGCCAACGCCACCGTGGCATGCGGCGCGGTGAAGTCGATGACGACATCGCTGGCCGCAAGGGCCGCGTCGATATCATCGGTCACGACCAGACCGCGCGGGCCGCCGCCCGTGGCCTGCCCAAGGTCTTGGCCGACCCAGTCATGCGCCGTGCGCTCGACCGCCGCCGACAAGGTGGCACCCGCCTGCCCAAGGTCTTGGCCGACCCAGTCATGCGCCGCGCGCTCGACCGCCGCCGACAAGGTGGCACCCGGATCCGCATCGACCTGTTGCACCAGCATCTGTCCCATGCGCCCGGAAACGCCAAAAACCGCAATCTTCCGCATGTGCCGATCCTTTCCTGCGCATCTTCCTGCGACATAGCCAAATGCTGCCGACTTGGCAAAGGCTCGTTGCGCGGGCGCGGCGTTTGGCCTAAACCGACCCCATGTCGAACCGTCGTTTCCCCACCACCTCCGGCCCGTCGCAACGCCAGTTGCGCGTGGGCGAATTGCTGCGCCGCACGCTGGCCGATGTGCTGACCCGCGGCGATGTGCACGACACCGAGCTGAACCGCATTCCGATCACGGTCAGCGAGGTGCGCGCCTCGCCCGACCTGAAGATCGCGACGGCCTACGTGATGCCGCTGGGCGGGCGCGATCAGGACACGGTGCTGGCCGCACTGCGCCGCAACAAGGCAGAGCTGCGCCACCTTGTCAGCCGCGAGATGACACTGAAATACGCGCCAGACCTGCGCTTCAAGCTGGACGAAACCTTCGACCGGATGGACGAAACCCGCCGCTTGCTGAATGATGAAACCGTGCAGCGCGACCTGTCCAACGGGACCGCCCCCGATGGCACGGATAGCTAGCGCACTCGCGGCCTTTCTGGTCTGGGCCGCGCCCGCGCAGGCCGAATGCAGCCGCACAGAGTATCTGGACCAACGTTTTACGATCTGCGACGTGACCGCCGATGACGACCTGCGCCTGTTCCTGCGCGGGGCAGATGGACGGACATTCGGCAGTTTCGCGGCGGTGAACGCGGCCTTGTCCGACCGTGGCAAAACCCTCGCATTTGCCATGAATGGTGGCATGTATCATCCCGACCGCGCGCCGGTGGGCCTGTATGTTGAATCCGGTGACGAACAGGCGCGGCTGATCCTGTCCGAAGGACCGGGTAATTTCGGGCTGTTGCCGAACGGCGTGTTCTGCATCGAGGACACAAGGCTGACGATCATTGAAAGCCGCACCTTCGCGCAAGCACGACCCGCCTGCCGCCACGCCACGCAATCGGGGCCGATGCTGGTGATCGACGGCGCGTATCATCCGCGCTTCATGGAAGGGTCCGATTCGCGTCTTATCCGCAACGGTGTCGGGGTATCTGCCGATGGGCAACGCGCGGTATTCGTCATTTCCGACAGCGCGGTGAACCTGTGGGAATTCGCGCGGTTCTTCCGCGACCATCTGGGCCTGCCACAGGCGCTGTATATCGACGGGCGGGTGTCGCGGCTGCACGCGCCCGAACTGGGCCGGTCGGATTGGGGCCTGCCCTTGGGGCCGATCATCGGCAAGGTTGTTGACGCGCCGGGCGCCAGTCAGTAGCAGCACCGCTTTGATAGAATTGCAAGAGGATCGCATGGGACGCAAGCGCAAGGGCCGCGCCATTTCGGGTTGGCTGCTGGTGGACAAACCGGTGGGCGTGACCTCTACCGCCGTGGTGAACAAGGTGCGCTGGGCGTTGCAGGCGCAAAAGGCAGGCCATGCCGGCACGCTGGACCCGGCAGCAACCGGGCTTCTGGCCGTGGCCTTGGGCGAGGCCACGAAAACCGTGCCCTATATTACCGACGCTTTGAAATGCTACCGCTTTCGCGTGCGGCTGGGCCAGGCCACCACAACGGATGATGCCGAAGGCACCGTCATCGACAGCTCTGACCTGCGCCCGACGGATGACCAGATCGCCACCGCGCTTGGCGCGTTCCGGGGAGAGATCATGCAGGTGCCGCCGCAGTTTTCGGCCGTGAAGGTAGAGGGCGAGCGCGCCTATGACATTGCCCGCGCGGGCGAGGAAATGGAATTGGCCGCGCGGCCCCTCTGGGTGGAAAAGCTGGACATTGTCGCGCGGCCCGATACCGACCATGTCGACCTTGAAATGGTCTGCGGCAAGGGCGGTTATGTGCGGTCCATCGCGCGCGATCTGGGCGCGGCCCTGGGCTGTCTGGGCCATGTCGCGTGGTTGCGCCGCACATGGTCGGGACCGTTCGACGCCGCCGAGGGGCTAAGCATGGAGCAGATCGACGCCAAGGCGCAGACCCCCGAACTGGACAGCCATATCCGCCCGCTGGAACTGGGGCTGGCCGACCTGCCCGAATTGCCCGCCACGCCCGAAGGGGCTGCGCGGTTGCGCAACGGCAACCCCGGCATGGTGCTGGCGTCGCATGTCGACTACGGGGCCGAAGCCTGGGCCAGCCTTGACGGCCAAGCCATTGCCGTTGGCCGCTACAAGGCAGGCGAATTGCACCCAAGCCGCGTATTCAATCGCGACTGATGGGCATGTCGGACTTGGTAACGCGCAGCCATGTCAAGGGCGACGCGCCCTCGGTCGCGGTCTATTCGCCATGCGAACACTACCGCTACCTGCTGACCCGCGAATGGGCGCCGGAACAGGGCAGGGTATTGTTCATCATGCTCAACCCGTCGACCGCGACCGAAGTGCAGAACGACCCGACGGTGGAACGCCGCTGCGAACGCCGCGCCCGCGCGTTAGGGTTCGGCGCGTTCCGGGTGTGCAACATATTCGCCTATCGCGCCACCGACCCGCGGGTGATGCGCGCCGCGACCGACCCGGTTGGCCCCGCCAATGACGCGGCCATTCTGGACAGCCTGCCATGGGCCGACCGCGTGATCTGCGCCTGGGGCACGCATGGCGCGCACCTGGGCCGGGGCGCGCAGGTCGAGGCGCTGCTGCGCGGCGCGGGCAGCGCGCTGTTTCATCTGGGGCTCAGCAAGGCAGGCCACCCGAAACACCCTTTGTATATCGGCTATGCCGTGCAACCGGTGCCATGGGACTAACCCCACTGGACAGGCGGCCGCATTTGCCCGATCCAAGGGCATGACCCAGGACCTGATCGCCCTGCGCCACGCGCTGCACCGCCGCCCCGAGCTTTCGGGCGCAGAGGCCGGCACCGCCGCCATGATCGCCGACGCGTTGCGCGGCACCGGCCCCGACCGGTTGGTGACGGGGCTGGGCGGGCATGGCGTGGCCGCACTCTACGACAGCGGCGAGCCCGGCCCGACGGTGATGTTCCGGGCGGAACTGGACGCGCTGCCGATTGCCGAAACCTCTGGTGTGCGTCATGCATCGCAAAGCCCCGGCTTCGCACATCTCTGCGGGCATGACGGGCATATGGCCATCCTGATGGGGGTGGCGGGGAGGCGGGGAGGCCGCCCGCGCGTGGACGATTGGTGCTGCTGTTTCAACCCGCCGAAGAAACCGGCGCGGGCGCGCGCGCGGTTCTGGCGGACCCGGCCTTTTCGCCGCTGCGCCCCGATTTCGCCTTCGCGCTGCACAACATGCCCGGCCTGCCCTTGGGGGCCGTGGCGGTGGCGGCGGGGCCTGCCAGTTGCGCGTCGGTCGGGTGGCGCATTGCCGTCACGGGGCGCGCGGCGCATGCTGCCTTCCCGGAAACCGGGCGATCCCCTGCGCCCTTGCTGGCGCGACTGGTGCCGCATCTGGCCAGCCTGCCCGCGAATACTGCCACGCTCTGCCACCTGAACATGGGCGCGCCCGCCTTCGGCATTGCGCCCGGTCAGGCGGTCGCGCATGTCACCTTGCGCCACGCAAGCGACGCGGGGCTGGCCCGGCTGGAACAGGATTTGCAGGCATGGCTTGCCGCCAATGCAGGCGGGTTGGATGTGCAGATCACCCGGCACGACCATTTCAACGCCACGCTGAACGACCCGAATGCTGCGACGCATGTCGCCGCCGCGCGCCAAAACTTGGGCCTAGAGCAGGCCGATTTCCCCTTTCCCATGCGCCCGTCAGAGGATTTCGGCGCCTTCAGCACCCACGCCAAATGCGCCTTGTTCTTCCTTGGCGCGGGCGAGGACCAGCCTGCCCTTCACGACCCGGCCTATGATTTCCCCGATGCGCTGATTGCGCCGGGCGTAGCGATGTTCCGGCAGGTGCTGGCGCAGGTCACGCAATGAACCGCGCAGGCCGCACCCCGCGCAGCGCGTTGCCCAGCCACAGGCGGACATGCGGCAGGTCGCGGGCCAAAAGCACCTCTTCGGGGCAGGCCAAAGACGCGCGCAGCACGCCGGGCAACAGCCCGCAGGCCAAGGGCGGTGTGCGCAGCCCCGCGCCGCGGTCGAAAAACACGGTGGTGATGGTGCCGTCGCAGACCGCAGACCTCGCCCCGCTCATTCAGCAAGATCACCTCGTCCAGCCCATGCGGCAGGGCCGCGCGCGCGGCGTCATAGGTCGCCCGCTGGCTGGATTTCAGGCGCAACCAAGGGTCATCAGAGGCCAGCCGCAAATCGGACAGCCCCACGCGCCACGTGTCGATATTGGGCGGCAGCGGGTGGTGTTCCTGCCGGATGATGCCCGCCGCGTCCAGCGTCAGGCGCCACCGCGCGGGGTGGTCGGGGCCGGTGACCTGAAAATCCGGGACAGTCCAGCCCAAGGCCGCCGCGCCCGACCGCAAACGCGCAAGATGCAAGCCCGCGTGCCGCAGCGCCGCACCGTCCCAATAGCCGGTTTCGATCAGCGTCAGGCCACGCGGCGCAGGTCTGTCGCGAAGCGGGTTTTCCACAGCGCTTCCTCCCATTCGCCGGCCTCGGTGCTGTCTTGCACGATGCCGCCGCCGACATTGCCCTCGACCGCGCCGCCGTCGAACAGGCGCAGCGTGCGGATGGCCACAGACCATGACCATGCCTGATCGCCATTCGGACCGGCCCAGCCGATCGCCCCGCAATAGACAGAGCGCGGCGCCTGTTCCAGTTCACCAATGATCTGCATGGCGCGGATTTTCGGCGCGCCGGTGACAGAGCCGCAGGGAAACAGCGCCGCCATGATATCGACCAGCCCCAACCGCGCGCGCAGGCGTCCGCGAATTCGGCTGCTCATCTGGTGGACGGTGGCGAAACTGTCTATCGCGAACAGCTCCGGCACCTCGACCGAGCCGATTTCGGATATCCGCGCGATGTCGTTGCGCAACAGGTCCACGATCATCAGGTTTTCCGCCTGCACCTTTTCGCTGGCGGCCAGCCCGTCGCGCAAGGCGCGGTCGGCGGCGGGCGTGGCGCCGCGCGGGGCCGTGCCTTTCATGGGGCGGCTTTCGACAACGCCGTCTTGCAGGGTGAAAAACAATTCGGGGCTGCACGACAGCACCACCGGCCCCGCGCCAAGGTCCAGATATGCCCCGAAACCAACCTGCTGGCGCGCCCGCAACGCGGCATAGAGGCCCGGCCCGCTGCCCGATGTCAGTTGCGCGGCCAAGGGGAATGTCAGGTTGACCTGGTAGCAGTCGCCCGCCGCGATATAGGCCATCAGCTTGTCGAACGCTTGCGCATAGTCGCCGCGCGCCGCGCGCGGTGCGGGGCAGAATGGGCGACAGGCTGGCCTGTTGCGCGGCGGCCTGCGCATGGAATGCGGCGGCGGGTTCCGGCGCGTCGAACACGCCCAAAGCGACCAAAGGCGCGCGCGGGTCGTGATGCGGGATGGCGTTCAGGCGCGGCTCGAACGCATATCCCGCTTCATAGGCGATATAGCCCGCGACCCAGGCCCCGGCGCGGCGCGCGGCTTCGGCGCGGTCCAGCACATCGGCCACCGCATCGCGCGACCATGCCAGCAGTCGCGCGCGGGGGCGCTTGAAGGATGCGGCCTGCCCATTCGGCCCGTGATCCAGAACCACCGTCGAATGCATCTTCCCATGTCCCAAACCAAGGCGTGTTGCCAAGGTGCTACACCGGCACCACCGTGCTGGCCATGCTCCAAACCGTCACATCGGCGTCAATCTGCGCCGCGCCGCGTCAGCCTTCACGCAAAGCCCGCGAAAAATAGGCCATGAGAGGTTCGGTCAGGTATCGCAGCGGGCTGCGTTCTCCGGTTTGCAAGAACACTTCGACCGGCATCCCCGGCAACAGCGTCTGCCCGCCCAGCAGCGCGCGGCTGTCGTCGAGCAATTCCAGTTCGACCCGGTAGTAGCTTTGCCCAAGATTGGGGTCGGTAAAGGCATCCGCCGAGACCTGGGTCACCTGCGCAGCCAGTTGCGGCAACTCGCGCAGGTTCAGGCCGGTGAACATGACCACCGCCTCTTGTCCCGGTTGCACCTGGTCGATATCGGCGGGGTTCACCCGCGCGGTTATCACCAACGGACGGTCCTGGGGCACGATGAACAGCGCAGGATCGGCCGCGCGCAACACCGCGCGCGGCGTTGTCACCTGCAAGCCATAGACCACGCCACCGACCGGGGCGCGAATTTCCAGCCGGGCAATCTGTTCCAGCAAGGCGCGCCGACGCTCGGCAAGCTCCAGTTCAGAGGCGGAGATGTCGCGCAACTCGGTTTGTGCATCTTCGCGGTTCTGCGCACCGATGGACAAGATCTGCTGACCGATCTCGGCCTGACGCTCGGCCGCGGCGGCGCGCTCGGACAAGAGCGCACCGCGCCCGCCTTCCAGTCGCGCCGCTTCCCGGTCCAGCGCCAGCACCCGCGCGGCCTGCGCCAGCCCGCGTTCCAGCAAATCGGCCTGCGTGTCGCGCTCTTGCGCCACCAATGCGATCTGCCGGTCCGTTGCGGCGATCTGCGATGTTATACCTTGGACCTGCGTATCGATCTGGCCGCGGCGCTGTTCAAGCTGCGCGATAAGGCCGTTGGTGGTTTCGCGCCGTGCGGCCAACAAACGGCGCTGGCCATCCATTTGCGCATCGATCTGGGCGCGCAGCTCCGGGCGGTCCCGACGCGCGTCCAGCAGGCCAGGCGGAAAGGTGATCGCCTCGGCGCCATCGCGTTCCGCTTCAAGGCGTGCACGGCGCGCCATCAGCTCGAACAAGCGGTTCTCGACCAGAGTCAATTCTGATTGCAGGCGCGTGCCATCCAGTTTCAGCATGACGTCGCCCGCCGCGACGCGCGCGCCTTCGGTCACGGAAATCGCCTCGACCACGCCCCCCTCGGGGTGCTGCACGATCTGGCGGTTTTGCTCAACCTCAAGCTGTCCCATGGCGATCACGGCCCCCGACAACCTGCTGAGCCCGGCCCAGGCCCCGAAACCGAACACCAGCACGGCCAAGGTCAGGAACGCCAGCGCCAGGTGCCGTCGCGGCGCAAGGGGATCACGGGCACTCATGCGTCATCCTTGCGTGTGGTTTCCCATGGAAATCCCTGCGGTCTCAGCGGTTTCGTGGCGGTTTCGATCGGTGGGCGCGGCGGGGCGGTCGCGGCACTCGGCGTGCTGTCCGGTCCGGATACCGGGCCGTTTGCGTTGCCCGGCGCCCCTGTTCCCCCGGTCCGGCGCAAGATCGCTTCGCTGTTGCGGGTGGTGCGCCGCAACACCTCTTCCATCGGCCCGAAAGCCGCGACCTGACCGGCCCTCAGGCGCAGGATCAGGTCGCATTCGACAATCGCCGTTGGTCTGTGCGTCATTATGATGACGGCCGCGCCGCGCGCCTTGGCGTGACGGATAGCCTGGTTGAGCGCACGCGACCCGGCGTCGTCCAGATCAGAGTTCGGCTCGTCCAGCACCAGCAATGCAGGATCCCCGAAGAAAGCACGCGCCAGGGCAATCCGCTGCACCTGCCCGCCCGACAGACCGCCGCCATCGGCTTCCACGATTGTGTCGTATCCCTTGGGCTGGGACAGGATCAGTTCATGTGCACCCGCCGACTTGGCGGCGGCGACGACATCTTCGTCCCGCGCATCGGGATCGAGCCGCGCGATATTGTCGCGCAAACTGCCCGCGAACAAGGTCACCTTCTGCGGCAGGTAGCCGATGGCGCGCCCCAATTGCGACGGATCGTATTGGTCCAGAAGCGCCCCATCCAGACGGATTTCGCCCGCAAAGGGCGGCCAGATACCAACGAGCGCCTCTGCAAGGCTGGATTTGCCGGCGCCCGAATCCCCGATCACGCCCAGCGCCTGCCCCGGTCGCATTTCGAAAGAGACATCGCGCAAAAGAATGCCGTCGCGCCCCTCGGAGCCCGGAATGCGCAGCGCCAGCCCCTTGACCGCCAGCGCCCCGGTGGGCTGCGGCAAGCGGGTTCGCGGCCTTTCGGGCGGCTGCCCTGCCATCAGGCTTTTCAATCGGCCCTGCGCCGCGCGCGCGGCCTGCACCTGCGGCCAGCCCGCAATGACCTGATCGAGCGGCGCCAGCGCGCGACCAAGAATGATCGAAGCCGCGATCATGCCACCGGGCGACAGTTCCGAGCGCAAGACGAGCCAGGCGCCAAGCGCCAACATGGCCGATTGCAGGAACAAGCGGATCGCGCGCGCCGAGGCGCTGTAGCCACCGCTCGTGTCATTGCTGGTCATCGCCTCGGTCAGCGCGTTCATGCGCAATCCGGACCAACGGTCCAGCGCCGTGGCCTGCATCCCGAGCGCGCGCATCTGCGCCGCTTCGGCGCTGATCTGGCGACCAAGCGATTCCGCTTTTTGTTGCGACGCGTACATGCGTTCCTGCCGCGCGCGGCTGCTGATCATGTTGACCAGGCTCATCAGCGCCAGGAAAACCGCCGCCCCGGCAGCAAAAATGCCAAGCCACGGGTGCAACAAGGCGATAACCCCGATGAACAGCGGCACCCAGGGAAAATCGAACAAAGCCATGAAAACCTGGCTGGACGTTATCTGCTGCAACAAGGCGACGTCCTGCGTGGCACGCACCGGCAAATGCCGTGACGCCCCGCGCGCCATGGCCCCGGAAAGCGCGGCACGAAACACCGGTTCATCAAGATGCAACTGGTAGCGCGCCCCCGCGCGGGCCGCGATCCGGGCGCGGGCGTGATCCAGAACCCCGAAAACAAGGTATAGAAACGCCACCAGCGCGAACAGGACCAACAGCGTTGCATCCGACCGGCTGGACAGGACACGGTCGTAGACTTGCAACATGAAAATCGGGCCGGTCAGCATAAGCAGGTTGGTGAAAATGCTGACGAGTCCGACAACCAGCAATAGCCGACCCATGCCGGCATCAGAGCGGGCGCCCTGCCCCGTGGGAGTGATCTTTTGTCCGAACATAGTCTTATCCGATTTCGACAGGATGCACTGCCAACCGCCGCTGACCCATAGACGTCCCAGTTGTGTCGCGGCAACACTGGACCATAAGCGGCGCATGCCGTCAAATCTTAGTGCGGCGATGATCGCCTTAAATCATTCCAATTTGGTTAAGCGACTTGATCGAGACAGTGATTCGTGCGACTTCCGGTAGTATTGACCTTGAGGTGGGAATCGTGTCAATTCGACTGTTCAATCATCGTTTTATTTGCGGGAAAGCCGCTTCCGGGCCGCTGTCGCCCCTGTCGTGGATCGGCGCCGGTCTTGTTGCGGTGATCGTGTT
>JAAAPG010000274.1 GCA_009908405.1 Alphaproteobacteria bacterium
GAAGGGATTGCCAGCGTGACGGAACAAACCGACGCATGGGTCCGGTTCGACCTGTCGGGCGACGCGCTGGCGGAGATACTGGCGCGGCTGACCAACCTTGACCTTGCCACCCTACCCGCCCGTTTCGTCCGCCGCACGGTGATGGAACATGTCGGCGGCTACCTGGTGCGGCGCGGGGCGGGCTACAGCGTCTATGGCCCAAGATCATCGGCGGGCAGCCTGCATCATGCGCTGGCCCAAGCCGCCCGGGCGCTTTAGCCGTTGCAACCACGCGTGGCTAAAATAGCCAAATAGTGCGGTGCGCGCTGTGCAGATCACAAGCCTGACATCTCACGCTTGTGTCATAGAGGTCGTGTATTAGGATGGTATTGGCGTGAACGGTGCCATATTGATCGCGGACCTACCCTGAGAAGCCCACGCCCATGCCATTCGACCGCGATGTTCCCGGCCAGAAACCGACCTACAAGCCAGGAAATCTGCACCGCCTAGTGAAGCAGATTGCAGAGGCCGGGGACAAGACCGGCGTGACCTTGCGCGATATCATCGACACGCTTGGCCCGCGGTCTTTCGGGCCGATGCTGCTGGTGCCCGCGCTTGCGATCGTCTCCCCCGCCTCTGCCATACCCACCGTGCCCACCTTGCTGTCCATTGCCATCGGCCTGATCGCGGTACAGATTTTTCTGAAACACGACAGGGTCTGGCTGCCGGAATTCCTGCTGCGCAAAAGGCTCAGTGCTCGCCGCTTTGAACAGACGCTGACCTTCCTGCGCAAGCTGGCCTATTGGCTGGACCCGGTCATCAACGAACGGCTGACCGTGCTGACCGACAGGCCCGGCAATTACATCGCGCTGCTGATATGCAGCGTCATGCCGCTTTTCATGCCACTGATCGAATTGATGCCGTTCGTCACCTCCTTCGTCGCCTGCGCATTGGCGCTGTTCGCGGCAGGGTTGCTGTTTCGCGACGGCGTGCTGATGCTGGCGGGGTATGTCGTGGTGGCCAGCGGGGGCGTTTTCGTCTACCAGATTGCGGATGAAATTCTTGACTGGCTCTTTGCCTGAGCACCCCGCGCCCGCATGACCACCGCCCTGCACAGAGAACGGCTGGAGGCCGTCGTAGCCGAGGTTCTGCGCGACACCCCTGAATCCGTGCTCGACCTTGGCTGCGGCGATGGGGAGCTGATGTTGCGGCTGGCAGGCACGCCCGGACTGTCGCGGCTGGTGGGGTGCGACACCTGCGCAGGCTCGCTTGCGCGGCTGCGCGCACGGCTGGACGGGGCAGAGGTGCGGCTGGCCTCTGCGCTGGAGCCACCGCGCGACCTGGCTGGGTTCGACTGCGTGGCATTGGTCGAGGTGATCGAGCATCTGGACCCCGCGCATCTGTCGAAGCTGGAGCGCGCCTTGTGCGTCACCCTGCGCCCGGCCAAGATTGTCGTGACCACGCCCAATGCCGAATTCAACCCGCTACTGGGCGTGCCCGCGCACCGCTTTCGCCACCCCGACCACAAGTTCGAATGGCCGCGCGCGAAGTTCCGCGCATGGGCCAGCCGCGTCGCGGGTGCGCATGGCTACGCCGTGACTTTTGCCGATCTGGGCGGCAAGCACCCCAGCCTTGGCGGCGCCAGCCAGATGGCGGTGTTGCGCCTGAATTAGCCCAAGTCGCGCGGGACGGTGAAATCCAGCCCGCGCCCGGTGCCGAAAGCGATCTGCGACCAGTCAGGCGCGTCGAATTCCGCCACCAGCGTCGCGCATGTCGGAAAGCGCGCAAAGCCCGGATGGGCCATCGGGGCTTGCAGTAGCGACGCCGCGAATTCGGCAATGCCGGGGTTATGCGCGATCACCATCACGCAAGGCGCGCTGGCCTGTTTCAGCCGCCCCAGCAACACATCCGACCCGGCCAGATACAGGAACTTGTCGAACGCGGCTTCGGGCGCGCCGGGCAATTCCGCCGCAATCAGATCCCAAGTCTGGCGGGTGCGCGCGGCATCGGACACCAGTGCCTGCCCCGGCAGATACCCCTTGCCTGCCAGCCAGCGCCCGATCCGTGGCGCGGCGTCCACCCCGCGCGCGTTCAGCGGGCGGGAATGGTCGCTGTCGAGCGGGTTGTCCCAGTCGGATTTCGCATGGCGGGTCAGGATCAGTCGCAGGGTCATCGGTGAAAATGCCTCATGTGGAATGCGGATTGGGCCGGGTCGCGGCCAAGCGCCTGTGACACCGGGCAGACACGACGCACCGCGCAGCCCTTGGTCATGCAGTCCTGGCCGGCTTCTGTGTCCAGATAGGCGTGACAGGCGGCAATGTCGTAGCCCGCGGGGGTCAGCGCACCCACCGGGCAAGCCGTGGCGCAGGGCCGGGCGCAAGAATCGCAAGGCTTGGCAACCTCCGGCAGCGGCTCCAATGCCTGCGCCAAACCCAAAGCCCCACGATAGGACGCCCACAGCCCCGCGCGCGCGCCGACCAGGAATTGCACGGGCGAGGACCAGACCCGCCCCGACGCCAGCGCCCATGTATAAAACGGGTGCGGCGGTTGCGTTCCGAACGGGAACAGGGGTTGCGCACCAAGGTCGCGGGCCAAGCCTTCGATCACGCGCAGCGACCAGCGATCCATCGGGTCGGGCTGGCCATCGCGGTATTCCGGGCCTTGGGTGAAACGCGGCCAGAAGGCAGGCTCATCCGGGGCCAGCAGGACAATGGTTTGCACCCCGTCGGGCATGGAGGCCGCGCCCTGCGGCACAACCCCCGCAACCCGCAAGGCTTGGGCTGACGCGGCCTGTTCGATCTGGGCCAGCCACGCCACGGTCACGCCTGTGGCTGAATCTGCGGGTCGCTGTCGCGGATGATGCTGCCCGCGCCGTGGTCGGTGAACAGTTCCAGCAAACAGGCATTCGGCGCGCGCCCGTCCAGGATGACGGCGGCCCGCACGCCGCCCGCAATCGCGGTCAGCGCGGTTTCGGTTTTCGGGATCATGCCGCCCGCGATAACGCCCGCATCGGTCAATTCGCGCACATGCGCGGGCGTCAATTGCGTGACCACGTCGCCATTCGCGTCTTTCACCCCGGCGGTGTCGGTCAACAACAACAGCCGGTCGGCTTTCAACCCGGCGGCGATGGTGCCCGCGACCGTGTCGCCGTTGATGTTGTAGGTCTCGCCCGCGCGGCCCATGCCCAAGGGGGCGATCACCGGGATGAACCCGCCGGTGAACAGGTGCCGCAGCAGGTCGGCATTCACCGCGACCGGGCGGCCCACAAGGCCCAGCTCTGGG
>JAAAPG010000272.1 GCA_009908405.1 Alphaproteobacteria bacterium
GTGTGGGAGGAAATCTCGGACGGGCTGGACATCATCCCGCTGGGCGATGCCGAGGTGAACAGCCGCGCCTATGTCAGCGCCTTCAACTTCAAGGGCGGCGACCAGCAGAAGAAGGTCGGCCTGCTATCGGGCGGCGAGCGCAACCGCGTGCATATGGCGAAACTCTTGCGCGCGGGCGGGAACGTGCTGCTGTTGGACGAGCCGACCAACGATCTGGACGTGGAAACCTTGCAAGCGCTGGAAGCGGCGCTGGAAGATTTCGCGGGCTGCGCGGTCATCATCAGCCACGACCGCTTCTTCCTTGACCGCCTGTGCACGCATATTCTGGCGTTTGAGGGCGAGGCGCATGTCGAATGGTTCGAAGGCAACTTCGCGGCCTATGAGGAAGACAAGAAGCGGCGTCTGGGCCCGGACGCGCTGGAGCCGAAGCGGGTGAAGTATAAGAAGTTTACGAGGTAGAGGAATGAACGGGCGGGACGCATTCCGTCTCGCCCTCAAAATTACCTCGCCCTTACGAAGCGCGCTTTAGTGGTCGCCTGATGCGAAAACTCGTCCGCGGGGACAGCTTTACGAGACGACTCTTCCGTAACTTTAAAAGGCGCTGATACTCGGCTGTGTCTGTGTCGTTGGCCTCACCAGAAAGCAGTTTCTGCGCATAGTCCTCCATCGCGCGATCAAGTTCTGTGGCGCTGACTTTGTTCGGTGATCTTCTCAAGGTGTCGAGGTTCATAGCGGTCCCATATTTTGTTAAGTTTCCGATTCTCGTTTTTACATTTTCTTCTTGCAGGATGCGACGCAGAGGGCCACCAAACCGGCAAATGCTCTAACGGCTTCTTCAGGATCTACCCCTTTCCTGCCCATCAGTCCAAAATGACCGGCAGTGTCACATGTTGCAATCACAACACCCCAAGGTTGCTCGTTTGACTTCAGCGTCACAGGCACAGCGAACAGTGACTTATATCGTTCTGTATCATGGTCTTTTAACATTGGCTTTTCAAGTCGAAAAGCTGTTCCCGCAGCGACGTCCGTTAGGTCTGGCATAACAACCTCGTCGTTCTTAGACAATGCCACCCCAGCTACACCAACTCCTTCGGGCCAGACACGGGCTTTTTGCAGATCACACGGTTCGGACCTCCAAGCTGAAATGCAGTGAAGTTCACGATTTAACCCGCTTTCTGCTTTTCTTACTTTATACACCCCGATCGTACATATGTCGCCTGTGTTGAACTCGAGAGCACGTAAAAGGTCACGTTGCACAGCAAGCAGGCAAGCGTCGATCAGCGAAACTTCATCCGAAGTACCTCCATCTATTGCGCGCTCAAGCACGCCTCTTCCTAGGTTGAGAACAAAATATAACGATTTCAAGCGATCTACTGAGAGTTCGTAGTCGGTCAGCTCTTCTAAGAGATGTATTGATGTTTCAAAATTGCTATCAGCAATATCATATGCTTGCCGCGCCTCGTCGAGCCGGTCGATTTCGTCACCCTCGGTCGCGAGCGCGACAATTCCACCCGCAAGTGCTAACACTGCACCAAAGAGGCCTGCCAGTTGTAGTGCACTAAGCGGCCATATCTGACCACCAAGGAAGATGCTGACAACCCCCATTATGATAGGCCCAACCAAAAGCGAGACCGCCTTAACGGCTCTGAGAGTTTTGGACAGTATCTTGGCGCGTGCGCTGAATGCACTGCTGATTTTATCCCTTACGCTCTGTGTTCCTAGGGATTCATCACCCCAATCGTCTGTATCCACGACACAAATCTCACTTTGATCGCAATCGCTACGATCATATTTCAAATTCTTTAACAAACCAACAATTTGATTTGTTGTCGCCGTTCATATGTTGTTTCGGTGGGGCACTATCTTGCACCTGCCCCCCCAATCGGCGACAAGCCCCGTGATCCGTTCCAAGGGGCCTGACCCATGCAGAGACCTGCCCTGATCCGGGCCTATATGGCGTTCTCGCGCCTGTCCGCGCCGATCTGGCATGCGGCGCTGAACCGGCGTGCGCGCAAGGGCAAGGAAGACCCCGCGCGCCTGTCCGAGCGGTGGGGCCACCCCGCGCAACCCCGGCCAGACGGCGAACTCCTGTGGCTTCACGGGGTCAGCGTGGGCGAGGTAACGGTGCTTCTGACGCTGCTCGAGCGCCTGTCGCAGACCCGCCCGCAGACGCATTTCCTGCTGACCTCGATCACTCGCGCTGCCGCCGATGCGATGGCCAAGCGCCAACTGCCCCCCCGCGTCATCCACCATTACGCGCCCGCCGATTACCCCGGTGCGGTCACGCAATTTCTGGACCACTGGCGCCCCGATGCCTTCGTGCTGTCGGAAATGGACCTCTGGCCGCGCCTGCTGGCGGAGACGCGCAAGCGCGGCATTCCCATGGCCATGCTCAACGCCCATGTCACCCCCCGCCGGTTGCGCAACCGCAAACGCGCGGCCAAGGCAAACGGTTGGCTGATGGACCTCTTTGACGAAATCCATGTGCAGGATGACCGCTCGGCCGCGCTCTTCGCGCAGATCGGCGCGCCCATGGGCAAGATGCAGGTGACGGGCTTGCTGAAAGCGGCCTCTGCGCCGCCGCCCGACCATCCCGCCGCCCGCGCGCAAATCGCGGCGCAGATCGGCGACCGCCCGCGCTGGCTGGCTGCGTCCACCCGGACAGAGGAAGAGGCGCAGGTCATGCAGGTGCACGCAAAGGCGCTGGAGCAATGCCCGGACCTGCTGATGATTATCGCCCCGCGCCAGATGAAGGACGCCGACCGCACAGAGGCCGATGCCCGCGCCGTCTTTGCCCCCGCGCGCATTGCCCGCCGGTCGCGTGGTGACGCGATCACCCCGAAAACGCAGGTCTATATTGCCGATTCCATGGGCGAAATGGGGCTGTGGTTGCGCTCGGTTCCGGTCGCCTATCCCGGCCAGTCGTTGCCGCTGGACGGGCGGGTGATGACCGGCAAGAACCCGTTCGAGGCAGTGGGCCTGAGCGTGCTGATCGTGCATGGTCCGCATGTCGGCAATTTCCAGGCAGCGTATGACATGCTGTCCGCCGAGGACGCGGCGTTGCCCGTGCCCGATGCAAGCGCCATGGCGCAGGCGGTTGTCGCCGCGCAAGACCCGTCTTTCCGCGCGCCCTATCTGGCCGGGGCGGCGCGTGTGCAGGCGCAGGTCATGGCCCCGCTGGACCGCGCGTTCGCGACGATCAGCGCCATGTTGCCGGGTGAAGGGTCTAGATGAAATACCGGTTTTCCCGGTGGCCAAGGCGCTGTAATGACAAGGAGCAACACCAGAAAGGGCTGAGACATGGACACGCTTCGGGTTTATATCGGTTGGGATTCGCGCGAGGATATCGCGTATCAGGTGGCCAAGCAGTCGCTGGAAAAGCACGCCACCATCCCTGTCGAGGTGATTCCGATAAAATTGCAAGAGCTGGTGGACCAAGGGCTGTATACGCGCGAGATCGATCCGCTGGCCTCGACCGAGTTCACCTATTCGCGCTTTCTGGTGCCGCACCTGGCGGGCTATCAGGGCTGGGCGATCTTCGTCGATTGCGATTTCCTGTTCTTCGGCGATGTCGCGGAATTGCAGCAATACATGGACCCGTCCAAGGCGGTTTGCGTCGTGCAGCACGATTACACGCCCAAGGAAACCACCAAGATGGACGGGGTGCCGCAATCGGCCTACCCGCGCAAGAACTGGTCGTCCTTCATGCTGATGAATTGCGGCCATTCCAGCACCAAGCAACTGACGCCGGAACTGGTGAACCGCGAGTCGGGCGCTTACCTGCACCGCCTGCAATGGGCGCAGGACAGTGAGATCGGCGCGCTGCCCACCGGCTGGAACTGGCTGGAAGGCTGGTATGACAAGCCCGCGACCGGCTACCCCCAAGCCGTGCACCATACCCGTGGCGGGCCGTGGTTCAAGGAATGGCAGGACGTGGATTACGCCGCCGAATGGCTGGCAGAGGCGGCCGAATACGAGGCCAAGGCAGCAAGCTGACCCGGCACCGCGCCGCCCGGTCTTATGAGGCGGGGAGCGCGGGCCATGGCCCGTTGCCATGATGACATATCGCCGCGAGATTGATGGATAACGGGCAGCTTCGATGCTGCCCGTTATCTTCTTTGATGCCGAGTTCGAGGTATTCTCGGGCGGGTGCGTCGGGGTGGACGTGGTCTTCGTGCTCTATTACCGGCATCATCCTGCGCGATCCGGAACAGGGGCAGTTCACCTTCCGGCAGCTCTTCGCGCGGCGCACGCGGCGTATTTTGCCCGCGTTGTTTCTGGTCATGGCGGTGTGCATCCCGGTCGCGAGCCCTTTGCCGCCCGTCTGGCCCCGGCATTGCTGGCGGAATGGCCCGGTTCAGACCACGCCCGCGCGCAGGCAATCATGCAGGCGGATCATGCCTTGCACCGCTTGAGCGTCATTGACCACGCAAAGCGCGTTGACCTTGTTGCCGTTCATCACCGCCACCGCTTCGGAGACCAGCGCGTCCGGGCCGATGGTCTTGGGGTCGCGTGTGGCCACATCGCCCGCGCGCCGGGACATCAGCCCGTCCATGTTGCGGCGCAGGTCGCCATCGGTGATGATACCCGTCAGCCGCGCGGCCGAAACAATGATCGCCACGCCGTAGCCGGTGCCGGTCATGCGCATCAGCACGTCCGACATGGGCGTGTCCTCGGACACAAGCGGAAGCACATCGCCGGTATACATAAGGTCGGCCACGCGCAGGAATTGTGCGCCCAGCTTGCCGCCGGGGTGGAAGACGTGGAAGCTTTCGGGGTCGAAGCCGCGCCGCGTCATCACCGCGACCGCCAATGCATCGCCCAAGGCCATGCTGGCGGTGGTCGAGGTGGTGGGGGCCATGCCGATGGCGCAGGCTTCGGGCGCATCCGGCAGCGGCAAAACGATATCGGCACGGCTGCCCAGCGTGCTGCCCGGCACGCGGGTGATCGCGATCATCGGGATGTTGAACCGCCGCGTGTAGCCGATCACATCGCTCAATTCGCGCGACTCGCCGGAATTGGACAGCAGGATGCAGCAATCCTCCTGCGTGATCATGCCAAGGTCACCATGGCTGGCCTCTGACGCGTGGACGAAATGCGCGGGCGTCCCGGTCGAGGCGAATGTCGCCGCCATCTTGCGCCCGACATGGCCGGATTTGCCGATGCCGACGACGATCAGCCTGCCCCGAAGCGCGGTCAGCGTCTCCACCGCCTGCGCGAAAGCCGGGCCAAGCGCGTCGGCCATCGTGGCCAGGGCGCGGGCCTCGGTGCGCAGCACCTCGCGGCCGGCCTCGATCGTGTCGTCGGAAATCTGGGAAGGCACCTGTGCAATCCTTGTCTATGCTCGCGGTGCGGCTTAGCGCGCGGGGTCGTGGCAAGTCAATTGCACCCGGCGGGATTCGGCGTGGATCGCCCGCGGCAGATCGGCTAAGCAGCGCGGGTGGAGCCAGGTTTTTCAGCAATAATCGCGCTTGTGGCAGGCGGCGCCTTGGGCGGCGTGCTGCGCGCGTGGGTCGGCGCGCGGGTCGGGGGCGCGCGCGCGCTGTTGTTGGTCAATGCGTCCGGCAGCTTTGCCATCGGGCTGTTGGCGGCGCAAACCGGGACCGGCGCGGTGCTGTGGATGTTCGCGGCCACCGGCCTGCTGGGGGCCTATACCACCGTGTCCGGCTTTGCCTTGGTCACGCTGCGCCAATGGCAGGGCGGCGCGCATTTGCAGGCGTTGGGCCATATCATTGCCACGACCGGGCTGGTGATCGGTGGTGTGGCACTTGGCCTGTGGCTGGGGGCGGCATGATGATCTGGGTCGCCCTTGGGGCCGCCCTTGGCGCAGGTCTGCGCGCGGGCCTGTGGTGGCTTTTGCCGTTCTGGGGCACATTGGCGGCCAATTTCATTGGGTCGGTGCTGATCGGGGTGTTGGCCGAACTCGGCCTGTCACCGCGCGCGCAGGCGTTTTCGATGACCGGGTTTTGCGGGGGCTTCACCACGTTTTCGCTGTTCGGGCTGGAAACGGTGAGCTTCTTGTCCTTGCGCGCCTACCCCGAGGCCGCGGCCTATATCGCGGCCACGTTTTTGCTGTCGCTGGGCGGGGCCGCGCTGGGCCTGTTCTTGGGCAAACGGCTTCACCTGGCCCGGCATACGCCGCCGGGGTGAATGGGCGCTTGCGTCCAGAGGGGGCGCAGCCCCGTTACAGGTTGTCCACCTGCGGCAGGCCCATGACGTGATAGCCGCCATCGACATGCACGATCTCGCCCGTGGTGTGCGCGCCGTAATCGCTGGCCAGGAACACCGCAGCACCGCCGACGCTGTCCAGCGTGGCATTCGTGCGCAAGGGCGCGTTGGTTTCCGTGTGCCGGTAGGTCTTGCGCGCCCCGCCGATGGCGGCACCCGCCAGCGTTTTCATCGGGCCGGGGCTGATCGCGTTCACGCGAATGCCCTCTGGCCCCAGGTCATTGGCCAGGTAGCGGACCGACGATTCCAGCGCCGCCTTGGCCACGCCCATGACGTTGTAAAACGGTGTGACCTTGTTCGAGCCTTGAAAGGTCATCGTCAGCAGGCAGCCACCGTTTGGCATCAGTTCCGCCGCGCGGCGCCCCGCGTCGATGAAGCTGTAGCAACTGATATCCAGCGACCGCGCGAAATTGGCGCGGGAGGTGTCACGGAAATGCCCGGTCAGTTCGGCCTTGTCCGAAAAGGCAATGGCATGGACCAGGAAATCCATCGTCCCCCAGCGCTCCTTGAGTGCCGCAAAGGCCGCGTCCATCGACGCGTCGTCGCTGACATCGACATCCAGCAGCAGGTCGGACCCGACGCTGGCGGCCAGCGGTTCCACCCGCTTGCCGAACGCCTCGCCCTGGTAGCTGAAGGCCAGTTCCGCGCCCTCGGCGGCCAGCGCCTGCGCAATGCCCCATGCGATGGACCGCTCGTTGGCGACACCCATGACCAGCCCGCGTTTGCCGTGCATCAACCCTGCCATGACGGCCCCCTCAGTCGCGATACGCGCTGAACAGCAGCGTCGCGTTGGTGCCGCCAAAGCCGAAGCTGTTGGACAGGACCGAATCCAGTTCCGCGTCCTCGACCAGCGCGGTGGCGATTTCGCCGGGCCGGATTTCCGGGTCCAGATCTGTCACATTGGCCGACGCGGCGATGAAATTGCCCTGCATCATCAGCAGCGAATAGATCGCTTCGTGCACGCCGGTCGCACCAAGGCTGTGGCCGGTCAAAGACTTGGTCGAGGAAATCGGCGGCACGTTGCCGTCGCCCCAGATGCGGCGGATGGCCTCGACCTCTGTCACGTCGCCCGCCGGGGTAGAGGTGCCATGCGCGTTGATATAGCTGACCTTCCGGCCTTCGGGCAGGGTGTCGATGGCCAAGCGCATCGACCGCTCGCCGCCTTCGCCCGACGGGGCGACCATGTCATGCCCGTCCGACGTCGCGCCGTAGCCTGTCACTTCGGCGTAGATCTTGGCGCCGCGCGCCCTGGCGTGTTCAAGTTCTTCCAGGACCAGCATCCCGCCGCCGCCTGCGATCACGAAGCCGTCGCGGGTGGCGTCAAAGGCGCGGGCGGCCTGTTCCGGCGTGTCGTTATACTTGGACGACATCGCGCCCATGGCGTCGAACAGGCAGGACAGCGTCCAGTCCAGTTCCTCGCCCCCGCCGGCAAAGACAATGTCCTGCTTGCCCATCTGGATCAGTTCCGTGCCGTTGCCGATGCAATGCGCGGATGTCGAACAGGCCGAGGTGATCGAGTAATTCACACCCTTGATCCGGAACGGCGTCGCCAGGCAGGCCGAATTCGTGGACGACATGCAGCGCGTGACCATGAACGGCCCCATGCGCTTGGGGCTGCCCTTTTCGACCACGATCTTGTGCGCCTGGAACAGGTTCGAGGTAGAGGGCCCGCCCGACCCTGTCACCAGCCCGGTGCGCGGGTTGGAAATGTCGCTGTCTTCCAGCCCGGCATCGGCAATCGCCTGCTCCATGGAGAGGAAGTTATACGCCGCTCCCGGCCCCATGAACCGCAGGTTGCGCTTGTCGATATGGTCCTCCAGCACGATCTTGGGTTCACCCTTGATCTGGCTGCGAAATCCATGCTCGGCGTATTCGGGGGCATGGACAATGCCCGACCGTCCCTTGCGCAGGCTGTCCGCGACTTCGCTGGCGTTGTTCCCGATGGGTGACACCACACCCAGACCTGTAATGACCACGCGACGCATGGGCGTTCCCCCTCGTATTTATTCCGCCAGCCTGTCTAGGGCAGGTGCGCTTGCGGGGCAAGCCGCAAGCGAGTTCTGATCTGGTGTGATTACTGCGCAGGCGCGCATTCCTGCGGGGCCTGGGGTGCCATGGCCAGCAATTCGCGCAACCCGCAATTGCCGCGCACAAGGTCTTGCAGCGTGACCATGTCAAGCTCGTGATAGAACGCGTCCAGCGCGCGCGTGATGTAGTTGCGCAAGCGGCAGGCGCTGACCAGCGGGCAGGTGTTGCCCTCGGGCGAGAAACACTCTGCGAACGGCGTGCCGGATTCGAAGATGCGAAAGACTTCGCCGATCGAGATTGCCGCGCTGTCGCGCGCCAGCTTCAGACCGCCGCCGCGTCCGCGCAGTGTTTCGACGTAACCGTTTTCCTGAAGCGTGTGCACAACCTGCAACAAATGATGCACCGACGCGTTGCACCGCTCGGCAATATCGGCGGTACGCAGCTTCGCGCCGTCATTGATGCCGCAGGTCATCAAGACGCGCAATGCAAGGTTCGTTCGGGTGGTCAGGCGCATGTCATCCCGCTTTCGGTTTCGCCTTGTGTAACCTGATTGGCGGGAAATGTCCTGATCTGAATCAAACCGTGTCGATTTCGTTACATTTCCGTCGAAGCCTGCAGGGCAGGGCAGGGCGCGATCGCGGCGCTTACCCTTCGGACAACGCCACTTTCATGTCCTTGACCTGGTAGATCACCTCGCCATCGGCTTCGACGATGCCATCGGCGACACCCATGGTCAGGCGGCGCGTCTGGACCGCCTTGGTGAAATCGACCTTGTAGGTCAGCATCTTGCGGTCGGGGCGGACCATGCCGGTCAGCTTCACCTCGCCCACGCCGAGCGCGTAGCCACGCCCTTGCCAGCCGCGCCAGCCAAGGTTGAAGCCGGTCAATTGCCACAGCCCGTCGAGGCCCAGACAGCCGGGCATGATGGGATTGCCGGGAAAGTGGCAGTCGAAAAACCACAAGTCGGGCGTGATGTCGAATTCCGCGACGACATGTCCTTTGCCATGCAACCCGCCATCGCCGGAAATATCGGTAATCCGGTCCATCATCAGCATGGGCGGCGCGGGGAGCTGCGCGTTGCCGGGGCCGAACAACTCGCCACGGGCGCAGGCCAGCAGGCCCTCTTTGTCGAACGAGGTGGGGAACTGGGACATTTCGGCACTCCTTTTTGGCGTTGCGCGGGTGTATCACCCTCATTTGACGGGCCGCAAGCCTGCGCAGACGGTCCTGCGACCTGTTTTCATTTGAATTTCGCGCCGCGCGCGCGTATTTAGAAAGCATGGATACGAATTTCGCCGATATCACCGATACCGCCCTGCAAACCGGTGCAAGCTGGTTGTCCCGCGCGCAGGTACGGCCCACGCGCCAGCGCCTGTCCCTGGCCAGCTTGCTGGTGGGGGATGGATGCGATCGTCATGTGACCGCCGAGGGGCTGTTCATGGCTGCGAAAGAGCGGGGCGAAAGCGTGTCGCTTGCGACGGTCTACAACACGCTCCGCGCATTTTGCGACGCCGGGTTGATGACCGAAATCACGGTCGATGGTCAGAAATCCTATTTCGACACCTGCACCGAGGATCACCCGCATTTCTTCTGGGAAGACACCCAGGAACTGAGCGACGCGCCCGCGGAGGAACTGGAGATCACGCGCCTGCCGAAAGCGCCCGACGGGGCAGAAATTTCCGCGGTTGACGTGATTATTCGCGTGCGCCGGCGTCGGTGACGCGTCGACGTCACGCTTCCGCGTTTTCCAGGTCCAGCAGGATTTCCGCCAATTCCGCGTCGCGGACCATGGTTGCCGCCTTGTCCAGGCGGGTCCATTGCCGAGTGCGTTTGGCGGCTTCGGGGTAGTCGTGCGCGGCATGGTGCGTTTGCATCAGGAAAACCTGCGCGCGGCATTGTACCGGCACCCCGCTTTTGCGGATCTTGGTGTAGGTGAAGCCCCCGATCGGTTTGGTGCCGATATCCCCGGTCGCGCCGGCTTCTTCCCAGGCTTCGCACGCCGCGGCTTCGGCCAGGGTTTTGCCGGGCATTGGCCAGCCCTTGGGGATGACCCATCCGCCGGTGCGCAAGGTCTTGACCAACAACACCTCTTGCCCCGCTTTGGTCGGGCGCAGGCACAGCGCCGCAACCTGCACGAAGGCAGTTTGCTTGCGGCCTGACAGAATATTGAAGATGTCATTGAGCATGAGAAATAAAACCGATTGTGTCGCGCCGACGTGCGACAGATTTATGACAGTTTCATGACAGTTCGTGCATTTCACTGCAAGCTTTGAAAATCAGTCGTTTTTCGGCGACGCCCGGAGCGATTTTACCTGGCCGCGATGCGATTTCGCATCCAGCCTGCGGCGCTTCGCGCCAAGGCTGGGACGAGTCGGGATACGTGGTTTGGGCCGTTTTGTCGCTTCCAAGATCAGCTCCGCCAGTCGCGCCCGGGCAATTTCACGGTTGCGGGTCTGGCTGCGTGTTTCCTCCACTCTCAAAATCAAAGCGCCATCCTGTGTCCAGCGCCGTCCAGCCAGCCGCCGTAGCCGCGCCTTGACCGCGTCGGACAAGTTGGGGCTGCGCGCGGCTTCGAACCGCAATTCCACGGCAGAGGACACCTTGTTCACATTCTGCCCGCCCGGTCCTTGAGATCGGGTAAACGTTTCGGTCAATTCCCAGTCTTGCAGGGTAATGTCGTCAGAAATCCGCATCGTCTTCGCCGGTAATCGAAAGGGCCGCCCAGAAAATGAGCGGCCCTAAACGAGCTTCAGGAGATGGAGCCGAATTAGAGCACGGCTCAATCAAAAGGGGTTCCCCATCAGGGCTGCCGTCAGGTTTTGCCCCCTATGACTGTCTTCGCACCTCTCTCCAACATCACTCTAGACACTGGACCACCTCCTTTCATTGCGTTGCTGTTATCAGGATGGTGGCACATATTTTGTGTTTGTCAAAAGAAATTATGCGACCTGTTGCGTCATTTTTGAAACCAGCAGTCTGAACGGGACAAGCGCCAGAAGCGCCAGCGACAGTTTGACGGCCCAGTCAGCCACCGCCAGTGACACCCAAAGCGGTATTTCCGGCCCGAACCCCAACAGGGGCAGCATTTCGCTCGCCCATGACACGTCATTGCCCGGTTCCAGGAAAACCAGAGCGCCCGAAAACGCGATGCTGAAAAACAAGGCAGTATCCAGCGTGGACCCGACAAGGGTCGAGGCCAAGGGCGCACGCCACCATGTGCCGCCGTGTTTGTCTTCACGCAGGCGGTCGAAAATGGCGACATCGACCAGTTGCGCGGTCAGGAACGCGATGCCCGATCCCAGCGCGATGCGCAGCGTCACCAGCGGGCCGAATTCGCCCATGATCTGCGTGCCGATCAGCGAACAGACAACGCCGACACCAAAGCCGACCCAGACCACGCGGCGCGCGGCGGCCGGGCCGTAGACGCGGTTCATCACGTCATTGACCAGAAAGGCCAGCGGGTAGGTAAAGGCCCCCCATGTCAGCCAGTTTCCGAACAGGAATTGAACAAGGATATTCGAGGCGACGACAATGGCCGCCATGGCGATTACGCCGGGCAGGTAAGTGCGGGTCATGTATATGGTCCGTTTTGACAAGGTTGCGGAGACTTGTGCCCGAACAGGGCAGGGCGCGCATACCGCGCGCCCCGATCATTTGCAATAGCGATGCAATGATGCTTAGCGCGCCTTCAGGGCGTCGCGTATTTCGGCCAGAAGTTCTTCGGTCGTGGGGCCTTTTGGCGCTTCCTCTGCCGGGGCTTCTTCTGTCTTGTTCATGTTGGCCATGCGGTTCACACCCTTGACCAGCATGAACACCACGAAGGCAACGATCACGAATTTGATGACAGCATTGATGAAATTGCCGAGCATGAATTGCGCGTCACCCAAGCCGAAGCTGATGGCGCTGAAATCGACGCCGCCGATGACCAGACCGATCAGCGGATTAATCATGTCATCCACAAGCGATGTGACGATCGCGGTAAAGGCCGCGCCGATGATGATCCCGACAGCCATGTCCATGACATTGCCGCGCATGATGAAAGCCTTGAACTCGTTAAGCATGGTGTGTCCCCATAGGTTGATAATGGTAAACAGCTTATCATGCGCGCCATGCAGGTCTGTAAAGCGGCTTTTACCCCGTCAGAGTGCCGTCGGTCACATAACGCAGGATCCGGGCGACTTGTTCGGGCGTCTCGACCACGGCCAAGGCGGCGGCATCCACCTCTTTCAACGCGTGTTGATGGTCGGCCCCATGCATCACGATCAAAGATTTGCCCAAGGCGGCGGCATAGCCGGCTTCGAAGGCCGCGTTCCATTGCTTGTATTTCTCGCCAAAACGCACGACGACGATATCCGCTTCCTCGATCGCCTTGCGGGTGCGGATGGCGTTCAATTTCGCGCCCTTGTGGTCGTGCCAGAACTTGTCCGGCTCTGCGCCCAGAATGGCGACGCCGCAATCGTCCGAGGCCGCATGGTCGGTCACCGGCGCGCTGAACGATACCGGCAGCCCGTCAGACGCGGCGATCAGCGCATCGCGCCAATCCGTGTGGATTTCTCCGGCGAGGTAAACGGAATAATGCATGGTCTTTTCCTTTCACGGTTCCAGCGTGACCTAGCACGGCACGGGCACGTGCAAAACCCGCGCCCCGCGCGTCATGCCATGTTGCGGTGCGGGGCATTCTGTGGCAAGCACGCTGCAACAGAAACTGAACCGGAGAGTTCACATCATGCCGGATTTCAGCGCCCGTCGCACCATGATGGTGGACACGCAAGTGCGCCCCTCCGATGTTACCAAGTTCCCGATCATCGACGCGATGCTGACCGTCCCGCGCGAGCGGTTCACGCCGCACAGGTTGGTCGAGGCGGCCTATATGGGCAATAACATCGACCTTGGGCCGGGGCGCGTGCTGCTGGAGCCGCGCAGCCTGGCCAAAATGCTCGATGCGCTGGAAGTGGGCGGCACGGACCTGGTGCTCGACGTGGGCTGCGGGACCGGCTACTCGTCCGCGGTTCTCGCGCGGATGGCGCAGGGCGTGGTGGCGGTCGAGGAAGATGACGCGCTCGCAGCCGACGCCGAGGCCGCGCTAGCAGAGACCGGCACCGATTCCGTCATGCTGCATCGTGGCTCTTTGGCCGAAGGCGCGCCGGAATATGCGCCCTACGACGTGATAATCGTTCAGGGCGCGGCAGAAGTTTTTCCAAAGGCGCTCGAGGCACAACTGGCGGATGGTGGGCGCGTGGCGTGTCTGTTCATGCACGGTGCGTTGGGCGTGGCACGGGTTGGCGTGAAGCGCGGCGACCGGATCGCCTGGCGCGACGTGTTCAATGCAAGTGCGCCGGTTCTACCGGGGTTTGCGATGTCACGGGCCTTCAGCCTGTAAACCATGGACCAAGAAAGGTCGGCAAGATGATCCGCTGTTTTGGCGCCCTGTGCGTGGTATTGATGATGGCAACACCGATGCCAGCACTGACGCAATCGCTTTCTGATGCTCTGGTTGCCGCCTATCGCAATTCCAACCTTCTCGACCAGAACCGCGCCCTGTTGCGGGCTGCCGACGAAGATGTCGCCATCGCCGTGGCCAGCATGCGCCCGGTGGTGAATTTCGTGACCAGCCTTCAGGGACAGGCCCGGTCCGGCGTGCCGGAACCGTCGATCTCCTTGTCGTTCAATCTGAACGCCGAGGTGACACTGATCGATTTTGGGCGCGGCAAACTGGCCAAGGAAGCGGCCAAGGCGCAGGTTCTTGCCACGCGTAAAGCCCTGCTCAACGTCGAACAGCAAGTGCTGATGGACGCGGTCAATGTTTTCATGGATGTGCGCACCGCGACGCAGGCCGTCGCATTGCAACAGGCGACCGTGCGCGTGATCACGCGTGAATTGAGCGCCGCACGCGAACGTTTCGACCTGGGAGAGGTCACGCGCACCGACGTGTCGCTGGCCGAGGCGCGTCTGGCCGCCGCACGCTCGCAGCTTGCCGCGTCCGAGGGCGATCTTGCCGCGGCGCGCGAAGGCTACAAGCTTGTGACGGGCGCTTATCCGGGCAACCTGCGCGCCGCACCAAGCTTGCCGCGCACCGCGGCGTCCTTGCAGGTGGCCCAGGACATCGCGCGGCGCACCCACCCGTCGATCTTGCAGGCGCAGTTCGAGGTTACGGCAGGCGACCTGAACGCGGAACGCGTGGCAGCGCAGCGCCACGGGTCCGTGACCGGGTCCGCAGGCATTGGCCGCAGTTTCGCGAATGACGGGTCCGACCCGACCAGTGTTACCGGCTCTATCACCTACGCGCGGCCCATTTACCAGGGTGGGCAATTGCGCGCGCTGTCGCGTCAAGCCATCGCGCGGCGTGACGCAACCCGTGCAGGGCTGCATCAGACGGTTGCGCAGGTGCTTCAGAATGTGGCGCTGGCCTGGGCCAACCTGGATGTGACGCGGGCGCGGATCGCGGCCAGCCGCCAACAGGTGGCCGCGTCGCAAAGCGCGTTCGACGGCACGCGCGAAGAGGCGCGCCTTGGCGCGCGCACCACGCTGGACGTGCTGAACGCGGAAAATGACTTGCTGAACGCACGCACGACCTTGTTGGAAGCCGAAGCCGGGTTGCAAACCGCCACTTATAACCTGCTGGCCAGCATGGGGTTGATGACGGTGGATCACCTGGGTCTCGGGATCACCACGTATGACCCGGAAGCGTATTACAACGCGGTCAAGGACGCGCCTGCGATTTCGGCGCAGGGCGAGGCTTTGGACCGCGTTTTGCGTGCCTTGGGTCGGCAACAGTAAACCTTTGTCCGGATTGTCGATTGTCTGACGACCCGTGACGCGTTACCTTCGAGTGTCGAACGGGCAATCCGGCACAAGACTGGGGACCGGTTCAGTGCGGGTGGGTGAAAGGGCAAGGCATGACAGACGCGATGACGCGGCATGAAATCGAAGATGTGTTGTCGTCCATTCGGCGGCTGGTCTCTCACGATGATCGTGCGGCGCAGGCCCAGGCCCAACCTGCGGGGCGGGCTGGGGGAAAACTGGTGCTGACATCGGCGCTGCGTGTCGATGATGACAGGACCGCGTCCGACACCCGTGCGGGTGACGGTATCGCGCAGGTCGGCATCACATCGACAGACAGCGGCGGGGCAGAGACGGCGCAACAGGATCAGGAAACGCCCCAAGCGCCTGCGCCCGCCGCCGCCACGCCCACCGATACGGACCGGGTGCATGAGACACCGCGCAGCGCCTCTCTGGTGGCGCGGATCGCGCAGGCTGGCGCGCAGTCGTCGTCGGTCACCGCTGCGGACGGTCATGCGACGGACATGGATGATCCGGTCGCAGTGGAGGTCAACGACACCGCGTTGGAAACAACGCTCGCCCGTCTGGAACAAGCCTTGTCCATCACCGGGGCGGCCCCTGATCTGCCCACAGATCCGGACGCCGCTGCAAAGCAAGAGGCAGATACCACCGTGATTGACGAAGCCGCTTTGGCTGAAGTGGTGTCCAGGATCGTGCGCCAGGAATTGCAGGGCGAGCTGGGGGAGAGGATCACCCGTAACATCCGCAAACTTGTCCGTGCAGAGGTCGCCCGCGAATTGCAGATGCGCAACCTGTAATCGGGGTTGCATACCACTTTGGCGATATAATACACACGTGTAACGGAACCCGGCGCTCTCCCTCGCTTTTCCGGTATCCTCCCGCCGCAAGCGGGTTTTTCTTGAGGGAGAAAGCAAATGCACCGCCGCCATTTTCTACAATCCAGCCTTGCCGCCGCGCTGGCCGCGCAGGGGGTGTTTCCGCGCCGCGCCATGGCCGTCAATTCGCTTGAAGCGGGGGGGGCGCGTCTGGACATGGTGTCTGACGGAAACCTTGTTCTGCCGTTCGACAGCGCATTGGAACAGCTTCCAGCCGACCTGCTGGCAGAGCTGCGCGACCGATATGACCTGACCGGCGACGAGATGACCCCGCCCTGCAACCATACGCTGTTGCGCGATGGGGAGCGAACGGTGTTGTTCGACGTGGGCGCGGGTTTCGATTTCATGCCAAGCGCCGGGATGCTGCCCGACACGCTGGACGACATGGGGGTCGCGCCCGAAGACATCACGCATCTGGTCATCACCCATGCGCATCCGGACCATATCTGGGGCTTGCTGGATGATTTTGGCGACGTCTTTCTGCCGAATGCCCAGATCATCATGGGCCGTGCGGAATGGGACTACTGGACGGACCCCGACACCATCGACACCATCGGCGCAGAGCGGCAGTCTTTCGCCGTGGGCGCCGCGCGTCGGCTGGACAGGATCGCCGAGCAGGTCACCCTGATAGAGGACGGGGCAGAGGTCGTGCCGGGTGTTCTGGCCGTATCCAGCCCCGGTCATACGCCCGGCCACATGTCCTACCAGGTGCAACTGGGCGGGCAAGGGGTGCTGGTCACCGGCGACGCCATCGGCAACGGCCATGTCGCGTTCGAGCGTCCCGATTTCCCGTCATCGGCGGATCAGGACCAGCCCACCGGGGTCGCGTCGCGCAAGGCTTTGCTGGATCGCATCACCGCCGATGACCTGCTGGTCGCGGGGTTCCATGTGCATGATGGCGGTCTTGGCCGTGTCGAGAAATTGGCCGATGACGGCTATCGCTTCATTTCGGAGGTTTGAGGGATGACACGTTCGATCCTGCTCTCGCTGACCGCGGCCCTGTGGGCCAGCACCGCGCTGGCGTCAGAGGATATCGCCGACAAATACCCGCAATCGGTGCTCTACAATAAACCGGTCGAGGTGATCCCCGGTGTCTTCACCTCTATCGGGGCGACCGCGCCGCCGACCTATGAGAACGCCGGCCATAACAACAACCTGAGCTTTATCATCACCGGTGACGGTGTTGTGGTCATCAATTCCGGCGCGTCCTACAAGCTGGCCGAAGCGCTGCATGACGAGATCAAGGCGCGCACCGAGCAGCCGGTGAAACTGGTGATTGCCGAGAATGGCCAAGGCCATGCCATGCTGGGCAACAATTACTGGATCGACCAAGGCGTGCCGGTGCTGGGGCATGTCGATGCCGCGCATGAGTTCGAGAAGGATGCCGGGCAGGGGCTGCAAGCCTTGCAAAACTACGCGCAGGAGAATGCCGAGGGCACGGTGCCGAAGATGCCCACGCTGACATTCGAGGACAGCTATGATGCCTCCATGGGGGATTTCCGTATAGAGGTGCTGCATCTTGGCCCGGCCCATAGCCCGGGTGACACGCAGGTCTGGCTACCGGATCAGTCCTTCATGATCGCGGGCGACATTGCCTTTTCCGAGCGGATGCCGCCGATTTTCGAAGGCACCTGCACAAGCTGCTGGATCGAGACCTGGGAAACCGCCTTCGAGGCGCTGGAGCCGACCTATGTCATCCCCGGTCATGGCCACCCCACGAACCTGGCGCAGGTGCGCCGCTATACGCGGGATTACCTGGTTTATTTGCGCGGTCAGATAGGCGAGCATCTGGAGGAAGGCGGCGATCTGACCACATCTTACTACGTGGACCAGTCGCCTTATGCGCATCTGGACACGTTCGAAGAACTGGCCACCAAGAACGCCGGTGTCGTGTTTTCCGAAATGGAATGGGAATGATCCGACCCGCAGGCAGGGGCCTTGGTCCCTGCCTGAACCGCGTCACACCGTAATGGCTTGTCCGGAACTGCCGCGCTGATCGACCAGCAAATCGGTCAGCCCTGCGCCGATCCACATGCTCAGAAGCGCCAGCCACGCGGTTGCGGCAAAGACCGACGCGCCGGTCAGCGACCCGATGGCGCATCCCCCGGCCAGCATCCCGCCAAAGCCCATCAGG
>JAAAPG010000263.1 GCA_009908405.1 Alphaproteobacteria bacterium
CGAGTCCGCCAGCAAAGCGCGCAGGCTGTCCAGCGGCGCGCTTTGCTGAGCCTCCCACGCGTCGGGATCAAACCGCGCGGCGCGGTTCAGCCGGGCACGACCATCGCGGCATTGCCAGACCAGATCGGGTTTCATTCCGATGATCGAATAGCGCCCGCGCAGTTCGCCGCCGGTGACGGATTCAAGGATGAAACTGTCGCGCGCCGCCCCCGCCAGCTTCAGATACAAGGACACGGGCGTGTCCAGGTCGGCAGCCAGCCGCATATAGACAAGCTGGTTTTCACCGCGCGACCACGCAGCCTCGAATTGTGCGAAATCGGGGGTCAGGCTGGCCATGGGTCAGAAGCTCTGCTGCACGGCGTCGATCATCTGTTGGTTCAACTGGATCGGTTGCGTATCGCGCAGGGCGGTCCCGAAATAGTCGAACAGGTCCTGCGTATAGCTTTGCGTGATCTGCGCCTCCAGCGCGCGCCGGGTTTGCTGGGTGCTGTCCAGTTCCGGCTCGGGCGCGTTGACCGCGTGCAACTGCACAAGGTAGACCTGCGCGCCATCGGCGACGATGCTTTGCGCCGATGCCTCCATCTGGAACGCTTCGGTCAGCACCGCGCGCGGCAGGTCGGGCACCGGGTCGGAGCGCGTCAGGTCGGCAAAGCGCAGCGTGTCCAGGCCAAGCGCGTCTATATCCGTGCCGCTTTCGACCTCTGCGCGCAGCGCCTCTGCGGTGTCCAAAAGGCGCGCTTCGATCTGCGAGGTCTGCCAGTCGCGCACCACCTGGGTGCGAATGTCATCCAGGGGGCGCGGCGCTTCGGGCAGCGCCTCGACCAGCTCCAGCGCGAACATGCCCCCATCGGCCAGGATCGTGATTTCCGCGAAATCGCCGGGTTGGATGGCGCGCGCCGCGTCGCGGAATTCCTCGTAGGCGGCAATACCCGTTTGCGTGTCCGGGCGCCAATCCAACTGGCCCGCTTGCATGTCGGTTTCATCGGCCAATTGAGCAATCGTGGCACCGCCCGCCAGCAAATCTTCGTACAGGTCAATGTTATCCGCCAGCACGCGCCGCGCGCGATCCATGGTCAGAATGTCGCGCAATTCCGCGCGGGCCTGTTCGAACGGCGTTTCGCGGGCGGCCAAGATGGCATTCATCCGGAAGATGGCCGGGCCAAGATCGGTCTCGACCGGTCCGGCAATGCCCGGTTCGTCAAGGGTGAACACGGTCTCACCCGCGCGTCCCAGGGCATCGCGGGTGACATCGCCCATATCGGTGTCATCCAGCGACAATCCACGTTCGGTGACGATGTCTTCGAAACTGGCCTCTCCTGCCGTGATCCGGTCGACCGCATCTTGCGCCGCCGTCATGTCCGGCAGGACCAGGCGTTCGACAAGGCGGCGTTCGGGCTGGCGGTATTGCGCCGCGCGCGCCTCGTAGGCGTCGCGCAGGCTCGCTTCATCCACTTCCAGCGTGTCGACCAGCATTTCCGGCGTGACCCATGCATACTCCAGCCGCTTGCCGGCAGCCAATGTGTAGCGGTCCAGATTGCCCTCGTAAAACGCGCGTAATTCGGCATCGTCGGGCTGGCCGACCGGGGTGTCAAGATCGTCGGCCCCGAGCGTCAAGACGGTAAAATCGCGTGTCTGGGCTTGATAGTCCAGCAACGGGGCGACCAGCGCCTCGGGCGCGCTGGCCCCGCCGACTGCGGCCATTTGCAAGATTGAGCGCGCGATCTCTTCGCGGATCGAGGTTTCGAATTCTGATTCCGTCAGGCCGGAATTCTGCAACGCGAAGCGGTAAGCTTCGCGGTCGAAATTGCCGTTCAGCCCCTGGAAATTGGGGATGGCCACGATCTCGGCCTGAACGGTGGGGTCGCCGACCGACACGCCGAGGCGTTCGGCTTCTGTGTCCAGCACGGCGCGGTCAACCAGTTGTTCCAGCGCCCGTTGGTCCAGCCCGAACAGGCGCGCCTGTTCCATGGTGATGGGCTGCCCCAGCTGGCCTTCCAGCGCGCGCATGTCGTTTTGCAGCGCGCGGGCATAGTCATCGGCCGAGATATCGCGGTCGCCCACGGTGCCGATGGTCTGGCGCGCGGTCCCGAACCCTTCGACCCCGAACCCAAGCAGGCTGAGCGCCAGCAGGCCCATCAGCAGCCCGGCGCCAAGTTTCTTGCCTTTTGAATTCTTGTTCGACGACATGCGCGCACTCTCGATCAGCGGGGAAGGGATGTTTTCGCCTGTCTAGAGAATGCGCGGGGCAGGGGCAAGCGCTGCCCGTGTTCCTGCCGCTTGCAAGCGGTCAGAAACGCAGGTTGAAATGCCGGGTCAGCCCGATTTCGGCGCTCACCTGGTCTCGGCTGCCTTGCAACGTGATGGGAGAGCGGGCCGCATCGCCGCGCAGGCGGTCGTACCGCACCATCCCCGTGACCCCCCAATCATCGCCCAGAGGCTGATAGGCGCCCAGTTCGACCCCGACCGAATAGATGCCACCAGATGCCGTGTGTTGTGCAAAGCCGGATGGCGGTCCTGATTCTGCCGCCGTCACCCCGAAATAGGTGTTGGTAAAGCGCGATGATCCGAACTCGGCGCGCGGCCCGGCATTCAGCACCAAACCGCTTGGCGCGCGGTAGATCAGGTTCGCGCCCAATTCGCCTGTAATGCCTTTATGTCCGATGACGCCATAGCGCAGATCGGCAAAGACCTGCCAGATGTCAGAGGTGTAATGCACGCCCAGACCCAGTTCCAGCGCGGCATCGACCGTATTCAGGCCCGCCAGTTCCTTGACCCCGTCGCGTTCGCCGATAAAGCGAAACGATC
Organism: Alphaproteobacteria bacterium; assembly: GCA_009908405.1. Taxonomy (GTDB): domain Bacteria; phylum Pseudomonadota; class Alphaproteobacteria; order Rhodobacterales; family Rhodobacteraceae; genus Roseinatronobacter. Next base: position 2,806 of record JAAAPG010000263.1, read on the forward strand.
CGCGCAGCCCCGCGCCGGGGGTCAACACCCTTGGCCCATCGGGGTCGCCCAACTGCATGTCGCCAAAGCGCAGCCCCTGAAAACCAACGCCGAAGGCAGGTGAGACACCGTGGCCGGACGCGCCGAAGTAATCGGGCGCGACCCGCGCGCCACCGGTCACGGAAAACGAAAGCACATTGTCCTGCGCGACAACAGGGGTCGCGGCAAGGGTGGCGATGGCAGCAAAGGCAAGACGGGTCGTCTTGAACATGGTGACACTTTCCAAACAGGGAGACCGCAACAGATGCGGTGGGGTATCGTGAAGTCTAGTCACATATGGTTTATGAACCCTGAAGATCAGGTGCCGCGATAGGGTTCGACATATTGCAGCGCCATGTCCCATGGAAAGAAAATCCAGGTATCCT
>JAAAPG010000189.1 GCA_009908405.1 Alphaproteobacteria bacterium
ATTCAGGGTCTTGCGTGGTAATGCCCGCCGGGTCGCGGCCCTCGTGCCAATCATCATAGGCGCCCGCCGTGGTGCCAAGCGCGTTATATTCATCCTCGTATTTCGGGTCATTGTCGCCCAGAGCCACCATCGCCGCTGTCCCGATGCTGACCGCATCCGCACCCAGCGCCAGCGCCTTGGCCACATCGGCCCCGGTGCGAATACCGCCAGAGACGACAAGCTGCACCTCTCGGTGCACACCCAGATCCTGCAAGGCGCGCACGGCGGGGCGAATGCAGGCCAGCGTCGGCAAGCCCACATGTTCAATGAACACGTCCTGTGTCGCCGCCGTGCCGCCCTGCATGCCGTCCAGCACCACCACATCGGCCCCGGCCTTGACCGCAAGCGCCACGTCGTATTGCGGGCGGGTGCCCCCGACCTTCACGTAGATCGGCACTTGCCAGCCGGTGATCTCGCGCAGCTCCAGTATCTTGATTTCCAGATCGTCCGGGCCGGTCCAGTCCGGGTGGCGACAGGCCGAGCGCTGGTCGATCCCCTTGGGCAGCGTGCGCATCTCGGCCACGCGGTCGGAAATCTTCTGGCCCAGCAACATGCCGCCGCCGCCGGGCTTCGCGCCTTGGCCAACGACAATTTCAATCGCATCGGCGCGGCGCAGATCGTCAGGGTTCATGCCGTAGCGCGAGGGCAGATACTGATACACCAACGTCTTGGAATGGCCGCGCTCTTCGTCGGTCATGCCACCGTCGCCGGTTGTGGTCGACGTGCCCGCTTCCGATGCGCCGCGCCCCAGGGCTTCCTTGGCCTGCGCGGACAACGCCCCGAAGCTCATGCCCGCGATGGTGATCGGAATGTCCAGCTTGATCGGCTTTTTCGCAAAGCGCGTGCCCAGCGTGACGCTGGTGTCGCATGTCTCGCGGTAGCCTTCCAGCGGGTAGCGGCTGACCGATGCGCCCAGGAACAGAAGGTCGTCGAAATGCGGCACGCGGCGTTTTGCACCACCGCCGCGGATATCGTAAATTCCGGTGGCCGCCGCGCGGCGGATTTCGGCGTTGATGGGGTTCGAAAACGTGGCCGATTGTATCGGCATGGTGCGCGGTGTGCGGCGGTCATCGTCTTTCATGGTCATCCCCTTAATAGGCCGCAGCGTTGTCGACGTCGAAATTGTAAAGCTTGCGGGCCGACCCGTAACGCCGGAACTCTTCCGGCTGGGCCTCCACGCCCGCGCGCGCCAAAAGATCGCGCAGAATTTCCAGGTGTTCGGGACGCATTTCCTTTTCGATGCAATCGGCCCCAAGGCTTTTGACCGAGCCGCGCACGAACAGCCGCGCCTCGTAAAGCGAATCACCCAGAGCGTCGCCCGCGTCGCCACAAACCACCAGATTGCCCGCCTGCCCCATGAAGGCGGACATGTGGCCGATATTGCCCTGCACCACGATATCGATGCCTTTCATCGAAATGCCGCAGCGGCTGGACGCGTTGCCCTTGATGACCAGCAAGCCGCCGCGCCCGGTCGCGCCCGCGTATTGGCTGGCGTCCCCGTCGATGACCACGGTGCCCGACATCATGTTTTCCGCCACACCCGGCCCGGCAGAGCCGGTGACGTGGATAGTGGCCTGCTTGTTCATGCCGCCGCAATAATAGCCGGTGGACCCGCGCACGGTCACGTCAATCGGCGCGTCCAGCCCCACGGCAATCGCATGCGCGCCGCGCGGGTTCAGCACCTCCCATTGCGTGGCGTTGGTTTGATCCGCCTGCGCCTGAAGCGTCGCGTTCAGCGCGCGCAAAGGCTGGGTGGCAAGGTCTATGGTCTGCATGGCTCAATGGCTCCAGAAATAAACGGTGGCGGGTTCGGGTTCCCAGACGCGGGCAGTGTCGATCCCCGGCAGGTCGACCAGAGCGCGGTATTCGGACCCGAACGCGACATATTGATCGGTTTCCGCCATGACGGCGGGTTTGCAGGCGATGGGGTCACGCACCACGCCAAAGCCGTCCTTGGTGCCGACCACGAAGGTGAAGAACCCGTCCAGATCGTCGATCGAGGATTCGAGCGCCTCGCCAAGGCTGGCGCCCTGTTGCATCCGCCAGCTAAGATAGGCCGCGCCCACTTCGGTGTCGTTCTGGCTTTCGATCCGCATGCCCGCCGCGCGCAGTTTGCGGCGCAGGCTGTTGTGGTTCGACAGTGACCCGTTATGCACCAAGCACTGGTCCGCCCCGGTCGAAAACGGGTGCGCGCCTTGCGTTGTGACAGCCGATTCGGTCGCCATGCGGGTATGGCCAATGCCATGGCTGCCCTGCATGGCAGACAAGCTGAAGCGCGACGCGACATCCTTGGGCAAGCCCACTTCCTTGAATATCTCGATCCGTTCGCCATCGCTCATAACCCGCAGGCCGGGGCGCAATTCGGTCAGCGCGGTGCGTGCCGCATCTGCCTTGCCGAAGGGCAGGTCGATCACGGCATGGGTGTCGACGGTTCTTACAGCAACCTGCGCGCCCAAAGCGGCCGAGAGGTCTTCGGCAAGCGTGGCGAAATCGGCGTCGGGCTGCGCGGATTGCACCGTCATCTTGGCTTGCCCGCCCTGCCCGGCACCATAGATCGCGATCCCGGCACTGTCCGGGCCGCGATCCGTCATCGTGACAAGCATGTCCGTCAGCATTGCGCCCAAACGGGGTTCGAGCGTTTTGTCTTTCAGAAATAATCCGACAATCCCGCACATGGCACCGGTCCTTATGATCTTGAGGTCGGCGAAACGGTAACAGCAATCGCAGAGCGCATCAATTCATAAGAATTATTTTTTCCTAAAGGGAAATATTTTCCTTGTGGATGCCCTTCAAACAGGCAATCATCGACCAAAAGCAAAAACGGGGCGGATGCGCCCCGTCCTCACGGGCAGGTGCGGCCTTGGCTTTCGCCCTCAGGCGTTTTGGGGATAGGCGATGATCGAGAGATACCGGGCGGGCAGTTTTTCCAGCACTTCCGGCCCGTGCGGCGCGTCGGCGTCGAAAAACAGCGTGTCGCCCGGTTTCAGGTGGTAAAGTGTATCATGGTGCCGATACTGCAATTCACCTTCCAGCATATAGATCGTTTCAATCCCGCCATGTTGAAAGGCCGGGAAAATATCGGATTCATGGGTCAAGGTTATCAGGTAAGGCTCTACCATGACGCCGCTGGCATTCGATCCGATATGTCCAAGCAGGTTGTA
>JAAAPG010000184.1 GCA_009908405.1 Alphaproteobacteria bacterium
ACCAGGCCAAGATCCTTGCCGATGGCGGCGAGACCGAATTTTCAAAACGCTCCTGACCGGGGCCAAGGATGGTGGGCATGACCAAACCCAGCGAACAGGACATGGCGCTCGCCCGGCAGGCGCGGCTTGCCGGTGCGGTGATGGCCGTGGCCATTGTCGTTTGGGTCGGGCTGCAATTCGTGGGCGGTCAGTTTGGCTGGCAGGCGCGCTACGCGTTCCTGGTGGATTTTGCCGCACTCGCCGCCTTTGCCTGGGGTTTGATCGTGACGTTCCGCATCTGGCAGCAGCGCAAGCGCCAGACGCGCAAACAAGGATAGACATATGCTGGACGATAAAGACCGCATCTTTACCAACCTTTACGGCATGCATGACCGCTCGCTGAAAGGCGCGCAGGCGCGTGGTCATTGGGACGGCACCAAGAAAATCCTTGAAAAAGGGCGCGACTGGATCATCGACGAGATGAAGCAATCGGGCTTGCGCGGGCGCGGCGGGGCCGGGTTCCCGACCGGTCTGAAATGGTCCTTCATGCCCAAGGAAAGCGACGGGCGGCCCGCCTATCTGGTGGTTAATGCCGACGAGTCCGAGCCGGGCACCTGCAAGGACCGCGAGATCATGCGCCACGATCCGCACACGCTGATCGAAGGCTGCCTTGTGGCAAGTTTCGCGATGAACGCGCATGCCTGCTACATCTACATTCGCGGCGAATACATCCGCGAGAAAGAGGCGCTGCAAAACGCCATTGACGAAGCCTACGACGCCGGTCTGGTCGGCCCGAATGCCTGTGGGTCGGGCTATGATTTCGACATTTACCTGCATCACGGCGCAGGGGCCTATATTTGCGGCGAGGAAACGGCACTTCTGGAAAGCCTGGAGGGCAAGAAGGGCATGCCGCGCATGAAGCCACCCTTCCCGGCGGGGGCGGGGCTGTATGGCTGCCCGACCACGGTGAACAATGTCGAATCCATCGCCGTTGTGCCCACGATCTTGCGGCGCGGTGCGTCGTGGTTTTCCGGCTTTGGCCGGGCCAACAACGCGGGCACCAAGATTTTCGCCATTTCCGGCCATGTGAACAAGCCCTGCGTGGTGGAAGAGGCCATGTCGATCCCCTTCGAGGAGCTGATCGAAACCCATTGCGGCGGCGTTCGTGGCGGGATGGACAACCTGCTGGCGGTCATCCCCGGCGGGTCATCCGTGCCTTGCGTTCGTGGCGAGAACATGCGCGACGCGATCATGGATTTCGACTATCTGCAAAAGGATCTGCGCTCTGGCCTTGGCACGGCGGCGGTGATCGTGATGGACAAGTCCACCGATATCGTGCAGGCGATCTGGCGTCTGGCCAAGTTCTACAAGCACGAAAGCTGCGGCCAGTGCACGCCCTGCCGCGAGGGCACGGGCTGGATGATGCGCGTGATGGAGCGCCTTGTGCGTGGCGAAGCGGACCCTGCGGAAATCGACATGCTATGGGACGTGTCCAAGCAGGTCGAGGGCCATACGATCTGCGCGCTTGGCGATGCCGCCGCATGGCCCATCCAGGGCCTGATCCGCAATTTCCGTCCCGAAATCGAGGACCGCATCCGCGCCAACAAGGCCGGGCGCACCACCCGTGTAGCAGCCGAGTAGTCATGCCATTTTCCGAGTTGAACCAGCGTATCCAGAACAAATACCGCCGCCTTGCGGGCGCGGTCATCGATGCGCCCCCGCATGATCCGAGCGATCCTTGGGTGCATGAAAAACCTGCCGCCTATGCCGGGCAGATGGATCGGTTCTTCTGGGAAAATACCGGGCGTGCGATTGATAAATGGGTGCATTACCTGCCGATCTACGAGCGCCATTTCGCGCCCTTTCGCAACAGCGCTGTCAAGGTTCTGGAAATCGGCGTTCAGAATGGCGGCTCGGCCCGGATGTGGCGCGATTGGTTCGGTCCCGAGGCGGTGATTTTCGGGATCGACATCAACCCGGCTTGTGCCGCCGCCAATGGTGAGGTCGCACAAATCCGGACCGGGTCGCAGGATGACAGCGCGTTTCTGGAACAGGTGGTTTCGGAGATGGGCGGCGTCGATATCGTGATCGATGATGGCAGCCATGTGATGGCGCATATTCACAGCTCTTTCCGCACGCTTTACCCGCGTTTGTCCGATGGCGGCGTCTACCTGGTCGAGGATCTGCACTGCGCCTATTGGAAAGATTTCGGCGGCGGATATCGCGCGCCTTCCAGCTTCATAGAGACGGCCAAGGGGTTGGTTGACGACATGCATGCCTGGTATCATGGCAATGGCCAGCTTGAAGCTGCCAGCGCGAATGCGCTCGGGGGGGTGCATTTCTACGATTCCGTGATCGTGATCGACAAGAAGACCATGACTCCGCCCCGCCGCGCCCTGACCGGGACGGAGGCCGTGACGGATACATTCGCGACAGGCGGGACCGCATGATCCGGCGTGGGGCGCATATCATGCGGGCGGCCGCGATGGCCGTGGGTTTGGCGACAGTCGGGCAGGCGCTCGCGGCGCAGACCCAGGCAGAGGTCAACGACCTGCTGCGCGGCACGCCGGATATCTATAACGGGCTGTTCACGGCCGCGCTCGTCAAGCATATCGCCGATAGCTGCGAGGACAGCATCGACCCGCCCGGCAAGCTGGCGCGTGTGACCTATTTCCTTGGCCTGTACAGCAAGGCGCGTGCGCTTGGCCCAAGCCGCGCGCAGATCGAAGCCTTTGTCGAGGACAAGGGCGAACAAGACCGCATGCGCCAGCTTGTCTATACCCATTTGCGGGCCGCCGATGTGGACCCGTTGAACGAACAGGCCGTTTGTGCCTATGCAAGCGACCAGATTGCCCAAGGCACCGCATTGGGCCAACGGTTGCGGGAGAAGTGAGTTATGTCTGACCTTCGCAAGATCATTATCGACGGGCAGGAAGTGGATGTCCCCCAGACCATGACGCTGATCCAGGCGTGCGAGATGGTCGGGATCGAGATTCCGCGCTTTTGCTACCACGAACGGCTGTCGATTGCCGGGAATTGCCGCATGTGCCTGGTCGAAGTGCAGCCCGGCCCGCCCAAACCGGCGGCAAGCTGCGCGATGCAGGTGAAGGACATGCGCCCCTTCCCCGATGGCAGCCCGCCGCAGGTCAAGACCAACACGCCGATGGTGAAAAAGGCCCGCGAAGGGGTGATGGAGTTTCTGCT
>JAAAPG010000247.1 GCA_009908405.1 Alphaproteobacteria bacterium
TGGCGCTTTCGGTCCCGCAGGCCGCGCAGAAGCGGTGCGAACGGTGCCAGTTGAACACCGCGCGGGCCGTGGCCGCCATCGCGGCTTCGGGCGCTGAAAGGTGCATCATCGCCAGACGCAGTTCGCCAAAGCGCGTGCCCTTCGCCGCGCCGGGATAGTGCTGTTCGGTGGGGTCCGCGAACATGGCCAGCGCGGCGCTGTCCAGCCCGTCAGGTTCCCAGGTCGAGATGTCGGCGGCAAAGCGGTCCTGCCCGTCATGGCACCCCAGATAGAGCCACGCGCCGCCCGCGTGGTGCAATGCCGGGTCTTCTGTCCCGACCCATGCCAGGCCGAGCGGTCCAAGTTGCGGCTTGCCGCGCCAGATGGGCAGAACGACCGACCCGGCGCGCAACCTCTCGCTGTGCGCGCGCTGGTCCGCGGCGCGGTCGTCCCAGCCCCCAACAAAGGCCATGTCGAGAGCTGTCATGTCATTTTCCCCGTTTCATGTTGCGTTTCTTTCTCATAAACGCTTGTCATGATCTGGAAACAATGTTCAATTTATGGTTGATATTAGGTATGTTGCGCAGGCGCGATAAAGGGTTAAGTCCGCGAAACGCCACATTGTTGCGCGATCGCCGTCAAGATTTCCTCTCATATAATGTGTAATTTGGTAAAGATACGTAACAGAAAAAGTTTGTCATGGGACAGGAAAAGCTGCACTTCATGCCAGTCGCAGACGTAAGACAGACCGTCGATCTTCGCATTCTGGAGACGACGGACCTGCATGTTCACCTACACCCGTATGACTATTATGCCGATTGCCCGAACCCGGATTTCGGCCTGTCGCGGCTGGCCGAATTGGTGGACCGCGCGCGGGCGGAGTCCGGCAATACCCTGTTGTTCGACAATGGCGATTTCCTGCAAGGCACCCCGGTCGGCGATTTCTTTGCCTATGACATGGGCCTGCGCGAGGGCGACCTGCACCCGGTGATGGCGGCGATGAACGCCATGCGCTACGACGCGATCACCATTGGCAACCATGAATTCAATTACGGGTTGGCGTTCCTGGAAAAATCGCTCGCACGCGCGGAATTTCCGGTGGTTTCGGCCAATATCGTCAAATCCATGGGCCGTGCCCCGCGCGAAGACCGGATGCTGGTCAAGCCCTACAGCCTGTTGCGCCGGCATGTGCGCGACCGGATTGGCCTGATGCATGAGCTGACGGTCGGCGTGCTTGGTGTGGCGCCACCGCAGATCATGACATGGGAACGCCAGCAGCTTCAGGGCCGCCTGAACGTGCGTGACATGGTCGAATCCGTCGGCGCATGGGTGCTCGAAATGCGCGAGGCGGGCGCGGACCTGATCGTCTTGCTGGCGCATACCGGCATCGGCCCGCTGCGCCATGCCGAAGGCATGGAAAACGCGGTGATCCCGCTGGCGCGCATCGACGGGGTGGATGTCGTGCTGTCGGGCCATACGCACCAGGTGTTTCCCTCGCGCGCCTTTGCCGACATTCCCTCGGTCGATGTGGACCGGGGCATGATTGCCGGAAAACCTGCCGTGATGAGCGGCTTTTTCGGATCGCACCTGGGGGTGATCGACATGGCGCTGCAACGCGACGGCGGCGTGTGGCGGGTCGTGAACCACCATGTCGAAACCCGTGCCCTGCGCGATGCGTCGATGAATTTTCCCCAGGTCGCCGCCGATCGCAACCAACCCATGCGCAGCCCCAAGGTGCGCAAGATCGTCGAACGCGCGCATGATGCGGTTCTGGCCAGCATCCGCCAACCCATCGGGCGCAGCGAGACGCCGATCAACAGTTTCTTTGTCTACCTGGGCTACAGCGCCGCGACCGCTTTGGTGGCGCAGGCGCAGCAGGCATTCGTCACGGCGCGGATCGACCCGGCGCTGGCCGATCTGCCCATGCTGTCGGCGGTGTCCCCGTCCAAGGCCGGGGGCTTGGGCGGCGCGCGCAATTACACCAATATCGCGGCGGGGCAGTTGACCTTGCGCAGCATGGCCGACCTTTATGTCTATCCCAACAAGGTCGCCGCATCGCGCCTGACCGGGGCGCAGCTCGCGTTGTGGCTGGAACGCTCGGCCTCCGCGTTCAACCGGATACACCCGGATCTTCAGGATCAACCGCTGATGAACACGGCCTTTCCCGGCTATAATTTCGAAATCATCTACGGGCTGACCTACGACATGGACCTGAGCCAGCCCGCGCGCTTCGGCCCGGATGGGACAGAGCGTGATCCGACCGCGTCCCGTATCTGCAATATTCGCTTCAACGGCGCGCCCCTGGACATGGCGGCGGAATTCGTTCTGTGCACCAACAGTTTCCGGGCGCAGGGCGCAGGCGGATTTCCGGGTGCGACACCCGAGGCCATCTGTTTCGAACACCCGGCCATCGTGCGCGACGTTCTGCGCGAACATGTCGAACGGCGGGACATGTTGCAGGTCGACGCCACCACGCCGTTCCGGCTGCTGCCGATAGACGGTGCAACCGTCATACTGCGCACCGCCCCGGCCGCCTTGGACCATTTGCGCCTGATCTCGGACTACGCACCAGAGGTGATGGGCGCGGACAAGACCGGCTTTCTACGCCTGCGGCTAAGCCTGGGCTGACCCGCAGCAGGCGCACTCGGCGCGCCGTTTGATCGTGACGCTGCGGTTCTCTCCAAACAGCGCGTCATGCAGCATCAACCGCCCGCGCAGGGATTGGCCCGCGCCGGTAATTTCCTTGATCGCCTCCAGCGCCATCTGGCTGCCGATGATGCCGGGCAGGGGGGCGATAACGCCCGCTTCGGCACAGCTTGGGGCCAACCCTTCGGCGGGGCGGCTGGGAAATATGCATTCGTAGCACGGTGCGTGGCTGGCCGGATGAAACAGGCTGACCTGTCCTTCCCATTGCGTAATGGCCCCGGAAATCAACGGCTTGCCAGAGGCCACCGCGGCGCGGTTGACCATGTAGCGCGTGTCGAAATTGTCGCTGCCATCCAGGATCAGGTCATATTCGTCAAAGAGCGCCGCCGCCACGTCCTCGGTCAGCCGTCGGTGATAGGGTTTCACCGTGATGAACGGGTTCAGCGCCTGCATCGCGGCTTGCGCGGAAAACACTTTCGGGGTGCCGATATCGCGGTCGCGATGGATGACCTGGCGTTGCAGGTTCGACCCGTCCACGCTGTCATCATCG
>JAAAPG010000025.1 GCA_009908405.1 Alphaproteobacteria bacterium
GCGCTCTAGCTCTCCCAGGTCGGTGTCAGAGCGCAGGGCCGCCGCGCGCGCGCCCTCGACAAGGCGCGCGTCGCTATCCTCGACCAACGCGTCGGACGACACGCCAAGCGCTTTCGCCAGCGCGCTCAGAAGCGGTGCGCTGACCTTGCGGCGGTTATGCTCTATCAGGTTCAGATAGGACGGCGACACCCCGACCATTCGGGCAAGATCGGTCTGGCGCAGTCCGCGTTGGGTGCGGCGCGCGCGAATACGGGTGCCGGTCAGGGCGCTTCGTGACACTTGCAAACCTCCAGCGTGCAGGTTTACATCTTTTTACAAGCTGGTAAAAGCCGTATCCGGGCGCGCGGAACCCAAACGCAAAAACGCCGCTTCACACCACCCACCATTGACAGTATAAGCCGCGGCCAAACGGGGCGATCATGTCCCTGCCCTTCGTCAGCATTAGAGGTATTCATGTCCCGCAACGACGCCGATGTCGCCTTCATCAAAGCCCTCGCAGAATTGCTGAATGAAAACGACCTGACAGAGGTGAACGTCAAGCGCGAATATGGCGAAAACGACAGCCTGAACGTGCGCGTGTCCAAGCACATGGCACAAGCTGCGCAGGTGCAAGCTGCCCCCGTTCAAGCTGCCCCCGTGCAATCGGCACCCGCCAGCAGCGCCGCCGCGGGCAGTGCCGCACCGCAGGCCGCCGAACCCGCCACCGATGCGGGCGGCAACCCAGCCGACCATCCCGGTGCCGTCACCTCGCCCATGGTGGGCACGATCTACCTGGCGCCCGAACCTGGCGCGTCGAATTTCGTCACCGTCGGGTCGCAGGTGGCCGAAGGCGACACGCTGCTGATTATCGAGGCGATGAAAACCATGAACCACATCCCCGCCCCGCAGGCGGGCGTGGTCAAGCGCATTCTGGTGGGCGACGCGTCGCCCGTCGAATTCGGCGCCCCGCTGATGATAATCGAATAAGGCAGGTCGGGCATGTTCAAGAAAATCCTGATCGCCAATCGCGGGGAAATCGCGCTGCGCGTGATCCGCGCCTGCCGCGAGATGGGGATCGCCTCTGTCGCGGTGCATTCGACCGCCGACGCGAATGCCATGCATGTGCGCATGGCGGATGAGGCAATCTGCATCGGCCCGCCATCGTCAACGAACAGCTACCTGTCGGTGCCGTCGATCATTTCCGCCTGCGAGATTTCTGGCGCGGACGCCATCCATCCGGGCTATGGCTTCTTGTCCGAGAATGCCGAATTCGTGCAGGTGGTCGAGGATCACGGCATCGCCTTTATCGGCCCCTCAGCCGAACATATCCGCATGATGGGTGACAAGATCACCGCCAAGGACACGATGAAGGCGCTGGGCGTGCCTTGCGTGCCCGGCTCCGATGGCGGCGTGGCGCATCTGCAAACCGCGCAATCGGTGGCCGAGGGCATCGGCTACCCGGTCATCATCAAGGCGACGGCGGGCGGCGGCGGGCGCGGCATGAAGCTGGCGCGCGACGCGGCCGAGTTGGAAACCGCCTTTCGCACGGCCCGCGCCGAAGCCAAATCCGCCTTCGGCAATGACGAAGTGTATATCGAGAAATACCTTGGCAAGCCGCGCCACATAGAGGTGCAGGTCTTCGGCGACGGGCGCGGCAATGCCGTGCATCTGGGCGAACGGGATTGTTCCCTGCAACGCCGCCACCAGAAGGTTCTGGAAGAAGCCCCCGGCCCCGAGATCGACGCAGAGACACGCGCGCGCATCGGTGCGACTTGCGCGCGTGCCGTGGCCGATATCGGCTATCGCGGCGCGGGCACCATCGAATTCCTGTTCGAGAATGGCGAGTTCTTCTTCATCGAGATGAACACGCGATTGCAAGTCGAACACCCCGTGACCGAGGCCATCTTCGGCGTGGACCTTGTGCGTGAACAGATCCGCGTGGCGGCGGACCTGCCCTTGTCGGTGACGCAAGAGGATTTGCAGGTCAACGGCCATGCCATCGAAGTGCGCATCAACGCGGAAAAGCTGCCGAATTTCAGCCCCTGCCCCGGCACGGTCAACACCTATCACGCCCCCGGTGGTCTGGGCGTGCGGATGGATAGCGCGCTCTATTCCGGCTACACCATCCCGCCCTATTACGACAGCCTGATCGCCAAGCTGATCGTGCATGGCCGCGACAGGCCCGAGGCATTGGCGCGCCTGCACCGCGCGCTTGGTGAGTTGATTATCGACGGGGTGGACACGTCCGTCCCGCTGTTTCACGCCCTGTTGCAGGAACCCGACGTGCTGACGGGCGATTACAACATTCACTGGCTGGAAAAGTTCCTCGAAGGCCCCGCGCCCGAATAACGCTCAGGAATAGGCGCGCGCCCAGCGCGTCAGCAAATCCTGCTGCATACGGCGCGCGGTGCGGGCCCATCCCGCTGTGCCCTCTGGCCGGTCCTGACCGGACCCGACAACCCGCGCCCGGCGGCGCAAATCGGAAGAGCAGACCGCGAAGGCCATCTCGCGCCCGCTTGGGCTTCGCATATATCCGCCCAGGGCAGAGACGAAATAGAGCGTGCCGGTCTTGGCGCGCACCTCGAACGGTTGCGCGGGCATTAGGCGCCCGTTGCCATCGCGGAACGGATGCTCGCGCAACAAGGGTTTCAAGGCCCCTTCCTGCCCCGCGCGGCGGAACATGTTCGCAAGGTCCGACATCGACACGCGCGACGCGGCCCCCAGCCCCGAATGATCCACCATCGACAGCTTGGACATGCCGTAGCGCGCCCGCGCCCAGGCGGTCATCGCCGCGCCAGAAGCAGACAGGTTGCGCGGCATCGTGCCCCCGGCGACCGTGGCGGTCAGGCCGATCGCTTCGGCGCTCAGGTTGGTGGAATAGCGCAAGGTCGCGCGCAGCAATTCGGTCAGGCTATCCGAGCGATGCTCCGCAAGGGTCTGCCCCTGAGGTGCTGCGCGGGCACGTTCGGGCGCGGGCAAGCTGACCCCTTGCGCGGCGGCCAGCGCCTGAAACGCCTCTCCGGCATAAATGTCGGGCTGGCGCACTGGCAACCACCGTGACCCGCTATTGCCCAAGGCACCGCGCGCGACCGACCATTGCTCGACCCCGCGCGCCATCTGGAACGTGTAAAGCGGGCTGGCGCGATTGGCGATCTGCATCCGCGCCAGCCGCACTTCCGGGCGGAACCGGTCGGACCGCGCGTCCATCGTGACGCGGTAATCCCCCGCCTGCCGCGCCCATTCGAAATGCACCCGGTTGAAATTCAGATTCAGCCCGCCAACCGACGGGTTATACCCCGCTTGGGGGGCTTGGTCGTTGGCGATTTGTTCAATCGCGGGCAGCGCCCCGCCCCAGACCAGGAAACGCCCCTCGACCCGGCGCACACCGCCTTGCGCCAGGCGCGCGGCCAGACCGGCCAGCGCGTCGGTATCCAGCGTCGGATCGCCGCCCCCGGCCAGAACCAGGTCCCCGCGCAACACGCCGCCTTCCACTGGCCCGGTCGCCATCAGCCGCGTGATGAAGCGATACCCCGGCCCAAGCTTTTCCAACGCATAAAGCGCGGTCACGGTCTTGGCCACGCTGGCGGGCGGCAAGCCGATATTTGCGCCGCGTCCTTCCAACATGTCCCCGCTGCGCATATCCAGCAGCGCATAGGCGATGTCGCCGCCCAGCCCGGCACGGCTGACGATCGCATCGGCCGATTGCGCGGGTTTCAGGGGCGGACGCAGCGAACGCTCTGGCGCATTGGCGCAGGCCGGCAAGGCAAGGGAGATCCCGGACCCGACAAGACCTGTTATGATGTCACGTCGACGCAGCTTTACGGGGTCATCGTCCTGCACAGGGTATCCAATTCATTTCGGCAATAATCCGCTGAACGCAGGTTAACCCTGATTCGGATGCCCAGAGAAGGGCTTTGACAGATCACGTTCTTGAAACAGCGCGTTTCCCACGCCGTCAGCGCAAGGGCCACCGACCGTTCGCCCGCAACTCTGTCGACGAAATCGCGCGCATCGGGATGGTAAGGAAGCACCATGCCGGTGCCGCCATTTGCGCCAGCCCCGCTGCCTGCGCCTGTGGCACCCGATGCCCGCGCAAACTGCGCGCCGTGACAGAGGCCAGCGCGGATTGCCGCGCCCCCGGTCGCGCGATGACCGCCATGGGCACACGCGCGGCAATACTGCGCCAATTGTCCCAATGGTGAAAACCGACCAGGTTGTCGGCCCCCATGATCCAGACAAAATCCAGTCTTGGAAAATGGGTTTGCAGCGCGGCCAGCGTATCGCTGGTCTTGCGGGTTTCCAGAAGCTGTTCGACCCCTGTCACCGAGACCCGCGGATCATCGACAATCGCGCGCGCGCGCGACAGGCGCTCCGATAGCAAGGCCGGGGCGTTCGGTTTCAACGGGTTGCCGGGCGTGACCAGCCACCATATCCGGTCCAGCTGCAACGCCCGCAACGCATGGCGCGAGACGTGGACATGCCCGTCATGCGCCGGATCGAATGACCCGCCGAACACACCGACACGCGCGCCATCGGGTGCATGCGGCAGGCGGTATCGCGGCAGAACGGGCAAGCGCTTTCCTCTGGTGCAACGGCATAGTTGCGGCCTACAGCGTGTCGGCAGGGCTGGCAAGGGCCAAGGCGCGGGACGGGTGGTACCGCCTCCCCGGCTTGAACGGGGGACCTCTGGATCCACAATCCAGCGCTCTAACCAACTGAGCTAAGGCGGCACTGGCGCCGAAATACCGCCGGGCGCAGGCGATTGCAAGAGGGCCGCGCTTGAAAAAGCGACGCATCCGGCTTATCGCCGGACCCAAGTGTCAGAAGCTGTGAGAGGGCGAATACATGGGCATCAATTCCGAAACCGACATGGCGGCGGATTTGCAGATCGGACCGACCGATGCGGGAACGGTGCGCATCTATATCGCGGGCGACGGGGTGGACCTGCCGATGGATTTCGACCCTGACGAGGCCGACGAAATCGCGGAAGAGCTGCGCGTTGCCGCGCAAGCCGCACGCGGACGGACCGGCAGGCCCAAGGGGCGCAAGGCCTGACGCGCCCCCGTCAGATCAGCATGATGCGGGCAACGCCCGAATCCGGCTGGTAATTGCACCGCACATCAAGCTGGGTGCCGTTGCGCGCCACGCGCAGCATCACATCGCGTTCCGACGCGCCGTTTGCCCCTGAAACGTCGCGCGCGCTGACCACGCCCAACACCTCGAGGCCGCGTTCGCGGCCCGCGGCCGTGCACGCGCTTTCGGCCCCGGTCGTGCCTGCAGCGGGCGCCGGATCGGGCGCGCTGCCAGTCGGCGCGGGGGCAGCAGGCATGGGCCGGGCCATCGGATTCAGAGAGCAGGCTCCCAGACCGACGATGACAACGACGGCAAGGGTGGATTGGCAAATGCGGGACAGGAACATGAACGGGCCTCTACTTTGTTTGTGGCGCGGCTGACAGCAGGTCTTGCGCTGCGGCGCGCGCGGCGTCCGTTACCGTATCACCCGACAGCATCCGCGCAATCTCCTGCACCCGCTCATCGGCGGAAAGTGGCACAACGCGCGACAGTGTCTGCCCGTCGCGGACCGTTTTTTCCACCCGCCAATGATGCGCCCCCAATGCCGCGACCTGCGGCGAATGGGTCACGACCAGCACTTGTGCCCCATCCGCCAGCGCCCGCAAACGGCGGCCCACGGCATCGGCCGTGGCCCCGCCGACCCCGCGGTCGATCTCGTCAAAGATCATGGTCATGTCGGGCTGGCCACGCGTCAGGCACACTTTCAGCGCCAGCAGGAAACGCGACAACTCCCCGCCCGAAGCAATTCTGGACAACGCCCCCTTTGGCGCGCCGGGGTTCGTGGCCACTTCGAAGGTCACGGCGTCCCAACCTTCGGGCCCCGGCTCTGCATGCGCAAGCGCCGTCGAGAACTGCGCGCGCTCCATTTTCAGCGGGGCCAATTCGCCGGACATCTCGGCATCCAGCCGCTTGGCGGCCTGCGCGCGGGCCTCGGATATCGCCGTTGCGGCGGCATCATAGGCGACCTGGGCTTCGGCCACGGCCTGCGACAAGGCGGCGATGTCGCGCCCCGAATTGTCCAGCCGGTCCAGCCGGGCGCGCAGATCATCGGCAAAACCGCTCAATTCATCCGGTAACACGCCGTGCTTGCGCGCCAGCCCGCGAATGGCGAACAGCCGGTCTTCCAGTTGTTCCAGCGCGCCGGGGTGAAATTCCAACGAGTCCATGCAGGCGGTCACGGACATCTGCGCTTCGCCCAGCGCATCCATCGCCCGCGACAGCGCGTCGAGCGCCGGGTCCAGCCGCCCATCCACCGCGTCGGCCACGTCTTCCAACCAGCGCGCGGCGTCGCCCACCAGACGCTCGGCCCCGTCTTCCGACAGGGTCGCCGCCGCGCGGGCGATATCGCCGCATACCCGCTCGGCCTGCTGCATCAGGCGGCGTTGCGCGTCAAGCTGCGCTTCTTCCTCTGGCGCGGGGGCCAATGTGTCCAGTTCCGCGACGGCATGGCGCAGGAAATCCTCCTCGGCCTGCACGGATTGCACCTGCGTTTCGGCCTGCGCCAGCGATTTGCGCGCCTGCGCCAAACCCGACCAGGCCGCGCGCAACGGCGCAAGGTCCAGCCCCGCGAACGCGTCGAGCAGATCGCGATGCACGCGCGGATTCAACAACCCGCGATCATCCTGCTGGCCGTGCAGTTCGACCAGGGTATCCGACAAGGCGCGCAACACCTCGCCAGAGACGCGGCGGTCATTGACCCAGCCGGTCTTGCGCCCGTCGCGCGTATTGACGCGGCGCAACAGCAAGGTTTCAGCCGATGGCAGGCCCGCCTCGGCCAGGATGGCGTGGGCCGGATGGTCCGCCGTCAGCACGAATTCCGCGACGACCTCGCCTTGCTGTGCGCCTTGCCGCACCAATTCGGCCCGTCCACGCCAGCCCAGAACAAAGCCCAGGCTGTCCAGCAAGATGGATTTGCCCGCACCGGTTTCGCCGGTCAGCACGTTCAAGCCCGGCTGAAACGCAAGCTCCAGACGGTCGATGATGAGCACATCACGGATATCGAGCGAGACAAGCATGAGGCGGTCAGCCCGTCCGCGCAAGGCGTTGCGCGGTCAGAGCCATCTCCCCAGGATCGACTGGCGATAAATCGCCTGCAACCAGCCTTCGCCCCGCGCTTCGGGCGACAGGCCGCGCCCGGTCAGCAGTTTGAAACTGTCCTGGTAGAAGGGATTTGCCTCGAAATTGTGGCCCAGAACGGCGCCCGCGGTTTGCGCCTCGTCGTTCAGCCCAAGCGACAGATAGGCTTCGACCAGCCTGTGCAGTGCTTCGGGCGTGTGGGTCGAGGTCTGGAACTCCTCGACCACCACGCGGAACCGGTTGATCGCCGCGTTGTAATTGCCACGCTTCAGGTAGTAACGCCCGATTTCCATTTCCTTGGCGGCCAGATGATCGAACGCCAGTTCAAATTTCAGCACGGCCGAGCGCGCGTAATCCGTGTCGGGATATTGTTCGATCACGCGGCGCAGATGTTGTAGCGCCTGGAAGGTCAGACCCTGGTCGCGCCCGACCTCGTCAATCTGGTCATAAAACGACAGCGCCAGAAGGTAGGCGGCATAGGGCGCGTCCTCTGCACCGGGATATGTATCCAGAAAGCGTTGCGCCGCGGTGCGGCTTTCTTCGTATTCACGCGACCGATGATGCGCATAGGCCTGCATGATAAGCGCACGCCGCGACCACTCGGTATACGGGTAAAGCCGTTCGATTTCCTTGAAATACCGAAGGGAATCCTCGGAACTGCGCGACGTTTCCAGTTCGTATTCGCCGCGCTTGTAGATTTGCTCCGCGGAGAAGCCGGAAAGGGATTCATCGGGCGCACTTTTCGGCGCGCACCCGGCGACCAAGCCAACAAGGGCGCAAGCCAATCCCAAACGCACGAATCCACGAGCAGCGATCATGTCGTCAGCACCCCATCCCGTCACTATCCTGAGTGGTCCTAGCACAGAAAAATCACGGGCGCAAAATGCCTTTTGGCCGGTCGGACGGGCTTTTCTCACGCCGAAAGCGGCAGATCACGCAGACTGGTGCCCATGCCCGGCAAATGCGCTTGCAAATGCGGCTGACAGGGTTCGATCCGGTAGTTCCGGGGATCGGCCAAAAGCGCCTGGAGCAGCAGGCCGGTCACGGCGTGGCCCGCACGCTCGGCCTGGTAATGACCCAGAAGCGGACAGCCAAGCACGTAAAGATCGCCCATCGCATCCAGCATCTTGTGGCGCACGGGTTCATCCTGGCGACGCAACCCGCCGGGGCTGAGCACGCGGCCGCGATCGAACACAACCGCGTTGTCCAGCGATCCGCCCAGCGCCAGGCCATTGGCTTGCATCGCTTCGACATCGGCGCGCAGACAGAAGGTCCGGCAATCCGACAACTCGCGCAGGAAGGCGCCATTGTGCAGCCGCATGCTGGCCGATTGCCGCCCGATGGCCGGGTCATCGAACGCGATGCCGAACGACATGCGAAATTCCTCGGCAGGGCGCAAGCTGGCGCAGGCATCGCCACGGCGCACCGACACGTCGCGCAGCACTCGCAGCACGTATAGCGGCGCGTCGCTTTCGACAAGTCCCGCTTCCAGCAGACGCCGCACGAACGGTGCCGCGCTTCCGTCCAGAATGGGCACTTCGGGACCGTCAATATCGATCAGCGCGTTATGCACACCGCAGCCGTGCAGCGCGGCGAGCAAATGCTCGATCGTGCGCACCTCGTGCCCGGCCGCGTTGCGCAGCAAGGTGCACAAATTGGCTTCAACCCAATTCGCGGGCGAGACTGCAATCACGCTGTCAACGTCGCTGCGATAGAACGCAAGCCCCGCATCGGGGGCTGCTGGCCGGATAACCATCCGCACCGGTTTGCCGCCATGCAGGCCAACACCGCTGACAGGAATATCGCGAAGAACTGTTCTTTGCATGATCACCCCAAATTTACCGCTCGCCTCTCCGGGCTATTGAGATTTTGGTAACCTGTTGCGGCGTAGAGGTGCAATTCACAGTTTGTGACCCGGTGTAACATGCGGAACAGGAACCGGCGGATTTCCGCATATCGCGATGCGCGCCCTGCAACATATTGTAAAACAATAAAAAAGGGCCGGCTTTGCCGGCCCCCTTTCGAAACTGATCGTGATCGCGCGAGATCGTGTTAATTGGCCTGACGACGCAGGAAGGCCGGAATCTCGATGCGGTCATCGGCGGGATGGCTGCGCTCTGCCTCTTCTTCATAGGATGGCTCAGGCCGCGCGGCTTGCCGCGCCTGAGCGCTGTGCGGCGTGCCCTCGTGCGACTGTCCGGCCATGCGACTGATGAGCGACCCGATCCCGAACCGCGAGCCTTTTTCCGGCTCGGCGGCCTGTGGCTGAGGGCGCGGGGCGCGCGGGGCGACAGGTGCCTCACGCGGGGGCATCGGCGCGCGCCCGTATCCGGGCTGGTTTTCGGGGGCTTTTTGCACTGCATGCTGTAGCCGTGCCAGCGTTTCGGGCGATGGTGTTCCCGGCGCGGAACGGCGCGGTGCCGTGAAACCGGCTGCCCCGTCATGCTGCGCTGCGTGCGCGGACTGATCGAATACCTCGTCGATATCGAACTGGTCTTCCTGCACGGCATGGTGCGGCGACTGTTGCGGCGCCGACTGGTGCCGCGCGGCATGGGCCTGTTGGCGCGCTTCGGCAGCGGTGCCGGGGGCTGCTTGTCCGCCAAAGCGCGACGGAGCCGCGGGCATGGCTTCACGCGGGGCCTGGCGCGCGGGCATCTCGGCCGTTGCTGGCTGCGCGGGGGCTTGCGCCGCGCGTTCAGAGGCAAACAGGTTCGGCTGTTCCGGCTGCGCCTGCGGTTCAGGTTGCGGCGCCTGGGCTGCCGGCTCTGCCATGCGCAGCGGCGTTGCCGCGGGACGATCCGCGAAAGCCGGGGCCGCGGCGACCGCGGGCTCCGCGCGCGGCGCGTCTGCGTCTTGATCGACCGCGACATCGATCCCTGTCGCCACGACAGACACGCGGATCGCGCCTTCCATCGCGGGGTCCAGGGTCGACCCGACGATGATATTCGCTTCCGGGTCCACCTTTTCGCGGATGCGATTGGCGGCATCGTCCAGCTCGAACAAGGTCAGGTCATGACCACCGGTAATGTTGATGAGCACGCCCAGCGCGCCGTTCAGGCTGATTTCGTCCAGAAGCGGGTTGGCGATGGCTTTCTCGGCGGCGTGGACAGCGCGATCCTCGCCCTCGGCTTCCCCGGTGCCCATCATGGCCTTGCCCATTTCGTCCATCACGGCGCGAACATCGGCAAAATCCAGGTTGATGAGACCCGGACGCACCATGAGGTCGGTCACACCCTTGACGCCCTGGTACAGCACGTCATCGGCCATGGCGAAAGCCTCGGTGAAGGTGGTGCGCTCGTTCGCCAGCCGGAACAGGTTCTGGTTGGGAATGATGATGAGCGTGTCGACGACCTTCTGAAGCGCCTCGATGCCTTCCTCGGCCTGGCGCATCCGCTTTGCGCCTTCGAACTGGAATGGCTTGGTCACGACGCCAACGGTCAGCACGCCCAATTCGCGCGCCGCCTGCGCGATGATGGGGGCCGCACCCGTGCCGGTGCCACCGCCCATCCCGGCGGTTATGAAGCACATATGCGCACCGGCCAGGTGATCGATGATCTCTTCGATCGTTTCTTCCGCCGCGGCGGAACCGACGGAGGGACGCGCCCCTGCACCCAGCCCCTCGGTGATCTTGACACCGATCTGGATGCGGCCCTCTGCGCGGTTTTGCTGCAAGGCCTGCGCGTCCGTGTTCGCGACAACGAAATCGACGCCTTCCAGCTTTTGCTCGATCATGTTGTTGACGGCATTGCCGCCCGCCCCGCCGATACCGAAAACAGTGATGCGCGGCGCCAGTTCGTTGCGCTGTTCTGTCTGCACGAAATTCAAAGCCATTGCCTACTCCGCCTCTTTTTGTCCGGCTGTTGTGCAGGCCAAGCTGCGCGCCGGTTTTGCCGATTTTCCCTGAATCCTACAGGTCTTGACTGTCAAGGTCATCAAAAAAGTCACTCCGGACCACCAAATCTGTTTGTTTTTTGTGGTAAAACTGCCGCATTTCCACAGCCTCGGTAAATATAGCGGTTACCAATTGTCCTTGAACCATTTGACAGCGCGTTTCAGGGACCGCGCCGGATAGCTTTGGATGGGCAGATCGAAATCCCACCATTCATCCTGCGGGTGGGTGGCCAGCACGCACAGGCCGACCGCGCTGGAAAACGCCGGGCCAGAGGCGGCTTGTGGCAAGCCACGCACGCGCACCGGACGGCCAAGCCGCACCTGCTGGCCAAAGATGCGCGCGGCCAGCCCGTCAATGCCCGGCACTTGCGCGCCGCCACCGGTCAGCACGACCTGCTGGCTGGGCAGGTGGCTGAAACCCGCCGCGTCCAGCCGGGCGCGGACATGTTCCAGGATCTCCTCGATCCGGGGACGCATGATGCCGATCAGTTCCGACCGGCTGATGGTGCGGCGATCCTTGTCCCAATCGCCGGTATTGCCGCCGATCTCGATCATCTCGCGGTCATCCATGGACGTGGCCTGCACCCCGCCATGGATGGTTTTCAGCCGCTCGGCAGTGGCGAAATCGACCTGCAAACCCTGGCTGATATCGGATGTCACAAGCGCGCCGCCCATGCGCACGCTGTCGGCATAGATCATGTGTTTCTTCATGAAGATCGACACGCCCGACGCGCCCGCGCCAAGGTCGATGCAGGCCGCGCCCAATTCCTGTTCATCTTCGACCAGCGCCGACATGCCGGTGGCATAGGCGCTTGCGGTGATCCCCGCCACTTCGACATCGCAACGGCGCAGGCAGTTGCAGATGTCGCGCACGAGGGCGGTATCGACCGTGACCATATGCATGTCGCAGGACAACACGCGGCCCGACTGGCCGCGCGGGTCCGAAAGGCCGCTGCGATGGTCCAGTGCAAAATTGATCGGCTGCGCATGAAGCACATCGCGTCCACGCCCGATATCGGGCATGTCACAGGCGGCCATGACCTGCGCGATGTCATTCTCGGCCACCACGGCGCTTTCCAGCACGGTGTTGCCCGTCAGCCCGTAAGAGCGCGGGCTGCCCCCCGACAGACACACGATGACATGATCCACCCGCTCGCGCGCCATTTTCTGCGCGGCTTGCAACGCGGTGCGCACGGCGCTTTCGGTTTCGGCCATGGCGGCGATTTCGCCGAAGCGCACGCCACAGGATTGGGTCGTGCCCGCGCCGATAACCCGAAATCCCGCCTGGCCCGCCATATTGCCGATGCCCGGCGCGCTGCCCGCCTTGCTTTGGTCCAGCTTGAGCACCAGTGCCGCGACCTTGTAAGTGCCGATATCAATCACGCCGATGACGCCGCGCTGAATGGCCAGTCGCCGCATTTGGCGCATGGCACGCTGGGATGCATAGGGATCAGGTATCACTGGGAAGCCTCCGATAGGGTGTTCCGAATGGCGCGCAGGGTTTCGATCGCGCCGGGACTGACATGCAGGATGGGTCGGGTCGGGTTGCGCAGGTCGACCGCAAGCACGTCACGCGCCAGCAGGTCCTGGGCATCGTCCAGCGCCAGCGCGCGTTCCAGCGCTTGCATCGCACCTTGTTCGGGCAAGCGAATGCGCTGGCCGCGATCCAGCACCACGTCCCAGCGCCGCGCGCCCACGCGCACCAGCCCACGCAGCCGGGCGCCAAGCGGTTGCGCGGCATCCAGCAGGGCCAGGGCTTCGCGGACATGTTCCTTGGCACCGTCGCCCGCCACGAGCGGTAAATCCGGCAAGGACGCCGTCTCCGACAGACGCGCCACGCGGTGCCCGTCGATATCGAGCAACTGACGATCCTGCCCGGAATGCCAGACGATGACCGGCGCGCGCTCTTTGAGCGTCACGAACATCTTTCCGCCAGCGCCCAGTCGCAGCGCGGCCTCTGCCACGGAATCGTAGCTTTCAATTTCGGCGCGCAGGCCGGCAAGGTCCAGCCGGAAGGACGATTGCGGCAAGACCTGTTCGACCCGCGCCCGGATAGAGCGGTCCAGTTCCGGCGCAACCGCATTGATCTCGAGGTCGGTCACCATGAATTCGGGACGATCGACAAGGGCGGAATAGGCGGCCTCGCCCCAGAGCATGACTTGCTGCCGGTTCCGTGCGTCCGACACCACCAGCGCGACAACCCCGACCAGCAGCAGAAGCGGCAGCCCGCGCGTAATCAAGCCCCGGTAGAGCGGGGTCAGCCAGATGCGTTGCAAACGGTAGGACAGCCGGGCACGGCGGGTCCGCGCGGCCGAGACGGGCTTGCGCGGCGGCTGGCTCGAGACAGGCGCCCGTTTTGTCCATTGCGCCGCGCCCGCGGACCCTGGGGCTTGCACGGGCCGGGACACCGGGGCGCCCCATTCGGATGGCTGTTCCGGATAGGCCGGGACCGCGCGCGGCGCATCGTCGCCGGTCGAAACCGGGGCGGCTGTGGGGGTGCCCGTGGACTCGGGCGATACGGCATCCAAGGTCGGTGCCGCTTCAGGGCACAGGTCAAGAATATCGTCCCGTGCGTATTCCGCAGCACGCGTGGCGCCCAGATGGTCCCAGAACGAATGCTCGGGCGCGTGCCCTGACAGCGGCGCGCTGCCGCGATCCATGTCATCTTTTACCGGTCGCATGAGGCATCCTCGACCAGCAGGCGGCACAGATCGGCAAACCCGATCCCGCAATGCGCGGCCTGTTCGGGCACCAGCGACGTCGGCGTCATCCCCGGCTGGGTGTTGGTTTCCAGCAGGATCAGCCCGTCCAGCCCGCGGGCTTCGTCCCAACGAAAATCGGTGCGGCTGATGCCGCGGCATCCAAGCACCTTGTGCGCGCGCAGGGCGTAATCCAGGCAGGCGTCGGCAATCTTGGCCGGGATCTCTGCGGGCAGCACGTGGCGCGACCCGCCGGGCTTATACTTGGCGTCGTAATCATACCAGCCATCGGTCAGGATGTCGGTCACGGTCAGCGCGCGGTCGCCCAGCACGGTGGTGGTCAATTCGCGCCCCGGCGCGAAGGCTTCGACCATCACCTCTGGCGGCATATCCTCGGACAGGCGCGGCGGCGTGTTGGCACCGTCCTGCACCAGATAGACCCCGACCGACGACCCTTCGTTATTGGGTTTGACCACGTAGGGCGGCGGCAAAAGATGTGCCGCCATGACCTCTGCCTTGGGCGCGATCACGCTGTCCACCACCGGCAGGCCCGCTTCGACATAGGCCGCTTTCGCCCGCGCCTTGTCCATCGCCAGCGCAGAGGCCAGAACACCGGAATGCGTGTAGGGAATGCGCAACCATTCGAGGATGCCCTGCACGCAGCCATCCTCACCGAAGCGGCCATGCAGCGCGTTGAAGACGATATCGGGCGCAATTTCGGTCAGCCGCTGCGCGACATCGCCGCGCGCGTCCAACTCAACCACCTCGAATCCTGCCACCCGCAGCGCCTTGGCGCATTCGTGCCCCGATGACAAAGACACCTCGCGCTCGGCCGAGAGTCCACCTGTCAAAACACATATACGGGGGGCTGCCCTGCTCGACATGCCCAATTCCGTTGCCTGTTATGCCCTGTTTTCAGGGCGTTATTCTGCCCCTGCCCCGCTTGTTCGCAACGGTGGCAGGTCTGCGGACGGGCCTGGTTCACCCACGCGCATGATTTCCCAGTGTAGCGAATGGCCGCTGGTTTGGAAAACCCTTTTTCGCACTTCCTCGCCCAAGGCTTCCAATTCCGTGGCCGAAGCGCCACCGGTATTGACCATGAAGTTCGGATGCTTGGGCGACATTTGCGCGCCGCCCAGCTTTGCGCCGCGCAGCCCCGCGTCCTCGATCACCTTCCACGCTTTCAAATCGTGGCGGTCATCGGCCTGCCCGGTCGAGGAAAACCCCGCCGGGTTGCGAAAGGTCGAGCCCGCGCTGCGGTCCTTGGTGGGTTGCGTGGCGTCGCGCTTGGCCAGTTGCTCTTCCATACGGGCATGAAGCGCCGCCGGGTCGCCCTTCGGCGCATGAAACCGGGCGGAGGTGACGACCATGCCCTCGGGCAGATCGGACTGACGGTAAGCCAGGTTCAGCGTGTCCGCCGGGATGACATGGCGCGCGCCCGCGCGGTCGATGGCGGTGATCTCGACAAGGTGATCCTTGACATAAGACCCGTAACAGCCTGCATTCATCCGCACAGCGCCCCCGATGCTGCCGGGAATGGTGCGCAGGAAGGTCAGGTCGCGCCCCGCATCGGCGGCCTTGCGGGCGGCATGGGCGTCAAGGGCGGCGGCCCCGGCGGTGATGTGCTCGGCCACGTCGATGCTATTGAACCCCCGCCCCAGCCGGATGACCACGGCGCGAATGCCGCCATCGCGCACGATCAGGTTGGACCCCACGCCCATGGGGAAGATGGGGATGCTTGGGTCAAGCTGGCGCAGGAAATCGGCCAGATCGGCTTCATCCGCAGGCTGGAACAACCAATCCGCAGGCCCACCCACGCGCAGCCATGTCAGGCTGTCGAGCGGACGGTTCGGAGTCAGTTGGCCGCGTATGGCGATCTGGTCGGGTTGCATATGGAGGGCGTAGCGCAGGTTGCGGGAGGTGTCCAGATATGCGGGGCGGTTGCTATGTGGTGGAGCGGCGGGAATGTGAGTATTTGGGGCAAGATGAAGGGGGTTATGCGCCGATGATGAAACGAAGGAGCGTCATCGTGATCCATGCCAGAACGCCCACGCCACTCCCCATCGCACCAATTAAACGAAGGGCGTCCACAAGGTTCTTGCCATCTTTGCTGACGATCCGAGCGAGCCGCGTTTGCAAGCGATAGAGCGTGGAGGTCTTTTCCGAAAGCGGAATTGCTTCGTCGGCAATTACCTCTGCATCCTCAATGAACTCAGTTGCAAGCTCATCATCGGAAATTTGCGCCGCACCCTCGGCAATCGTTTTGAGATCATCGCGTGTCTGTTCGTCCGCCTCATCAAACCGCACCGCCATGCGCTTTTGAACAACCGATTTCGTCTTGTCGCAGGCGTTGCACATGTCGAGCGCGGCATTGCCCAGTACCGAGGACAGGTCGCGCACGCAATCATCATCGGGCAACTCGCCACTATCCAAGTTGCGCGCGATGTGACCTTGCACGCGGATGAATAGGTCATGCAAACGAAGGGGTTTATCGGGATGACGGGCGATGCGATGTTCGAGCAAGTCTAGGTCGGCGACGAGGGCTGAGAACATGTTCCCTGGATCGCCTTGTATCCTACTACGCAGAGCCCAAATTTCATCACGCACGTTCCCGACGACCTCTTCGAGAATATCGCCGTCAATGTCGGATTTGCCGGCGCGGTGCCAAAGGCCATCGGGGCCGATCTCAATGGCATCCTCGCCCAAGGGGCGGGTTTCGGCGATATGTTCCAGCCGGATTTGCGCGATCAGCGCGTTGACGTGGTCGGCGCCTTTGTCCCAGTCGGCGGGGTCGATGAGGGCGATCTTGGTGAGCAGGTCGTAATCTTGCGGGCGGCCATAGAGCGCGTTTTCATACCACTCGACCCAGAAACGCCAGCCGTCAGATCGTTTAAGCAAGCCAGACCGGCTTATGTCCCACAACTGATTGAAAGGATCCGGGTTCCTCCATAGATTTATGCGATCCAAAGCATACTGTTGCCAAATCGCTTTGCAATCCAAGCGTATCTCTGTCCACAATCCGCTTTTAAATTGTTCTGAGTTCAACCGGGTTGCGTGAGAGTCAACTGAAGCAGAGCAACCATCTATTGCATCAAAAAAACTTTTTGATGCATCAGACGCTGCTACCGCATAAGAAAGTGCGATTTCCAGTTTCTGTCCATCTTGCTTCATCGCGCTTCGGTAGAGAGCCTTCTTTCGTTCCTCTTGCGCACACTCAAGAATTTCCTCCGAGGGCGAGAACGCCACTAAGTTCGCCAGCAGCGATCTGCGCAACAATGATCCTGATAGGCTAACGGGTTTTTTCGCGGTCTCTTGTTGTTGATACCACTCCCAAGCCACCGGCAACACCCGCATCGCCGCCCTATGTGCAATCGTCACCGCCCAGCGGCGGGCGGTTTCGCGCTCTGCCTCCGTCTCTTGCGGCAGGCTTTCCAGCCATGCCTGCAAGCTTTCGGCATCCTTGATCTCCTCCGCCCGCACCCGCCTACTCCAACGCCACCAGCCCCGCCTTGAAGCGGGCCATGTTGGCGCGGTAGCCTTCGGCGGATTTCAGGAGTTTCGCCTGCGCGGCCTCGTCCAACTGCCGCACCACGCGACCGGGCGACCCCATCACCAGCGAGCCGTCCGGGATCTCCTTCCCCTCCGTCACCAGCGCGCCCGCGCCGATCAGGCAGCCGCGCCCGATCTTCGCGCCGTTCAGCACCGTGGCCCCCATGCCGATGAGCGACCCGTCGCCAATAGTGCAGCCATGCAGCATCGCCTTGTGCCCGATGGTGCAATTCGCGCCGATCACCAGCGGATAGCCCATATCGGTGTGCAGCACGCAGTTTTCCTGAATGTTGCTGCCGAGGCCGACGGTAATCGCCTCGTTATCGCCGCGCAGGGTGCAGTTGAAC
>JAAAPG010000084.1 GCA_009908405.1 Alphaproteobacteria bacterium
GCGTGCCCGACCGGCCCACGATGCCCACGCGCCCCGGCATGTAGATCGCGGGAGGCATGATGCCCATGAACCCCACGCCGGGGCTGATGACGCCCGCGCAATTCGGCCCGATCAGGCGCATCTTGCGGGTTTGCTTGTAGCGGCGCAGGAAGCGTTTGACCTTCATCATGTCCTGCGCGGGGATGCCGTCGGCCACGCTGACGGCCACGCGGATGCCGGCATCGGCGGCTTCCATCATCGCGTCAGCCGCGACGGGCGGCGGCACGAACATCAACGACGCATCGGCGCCGGTCGCTTCGACCGCTTCGCGCACGGTGTTGAACACGGGTTTGCCCAGCACCGTGGTGCCGCCGCGCCCGGGCGTCACGCCCCCCACGACATTGCTGCCGGTTTCGATCATTTCCTGCGCGTGGAACTGGCCGATACGGCCAGAGATGCCCTGCACGATGATCTTGGTTTCTGGAGTGATCAGGATAGCCATTGTGATGGTCCTTTCTTATGCAGCGGCGGCGTTGGGGCGCGCCTTGACGGCGGCCTCTGCGGCTTCGGCGAGGGTGCCCGCGGTCACGATCGGGACATCGGCGCTTTCCAGAATGCGGCGGCCTTCTTCCACATTCGTGCCCGCAAGCCGGACGACCACGGGAATGGTCATGCCCACTTCCTTGTAAGCCTGCACGACGCCCGAGGCGATCCAGTCGCAGCGGTTGATCCCGGCAAAGATGTTGACGAGGATCACGCTCACATTCTCGTCGGTCAGAACCGTGCGGAACGCGGTCACGACGCGCTCGGCGCTTGCCCCGCCACCGATGTCGAGGAAGTTGGCAGGCTCTGCCCCGGCCAGCTTGATCATGTCCATCGTGGCCATGGCCAGACCGGCCCCGTTGATGATGCAGCCGATATCGCCATCCAGCCCGATATAGGACAGGTCGGATTGTGCCGCCATCGCCTCGCGCGGGTCTTCCTGGCTCAGGTCACGCAGGGCGGCCACTTCGGGGCGGCGGAACATGGCGTTGGTGTCGAAGCTCATCTTCGCATCCAGCGCGACCAGGTCGCCCGCGCCGGTAATCGCCAGCGGGTTGATTTCGACCATGGTGGCGTCCAGATCGCGATAGGCGCGGTAGCAGGCGCGCAGGGTGTTGACCATCTGGCCGATCTGGTTGCCGCTCAGGCCAAGCCGGAAGGCCAATTCGCGCGCCTCGAAATCGCACAGGCCAGAGGCCGGATCGACGATCATGCGCACAAGGCTGTCGGGGTCGTTTTCGGCCAGGTCCTCGATCTCCATCCCGCCGGCGCCGGAGGCCACGATCATGATGCGCTCCGACTTGCGATCCAGCACGAAACCCAGGTAGATTTCCTGCGCGATGTCGGTCGCTTCCTCGACCCACAGCCGGTAGACGCCCTTGCCCCCCGGCCCGCTTTGCTTGGTCACAAGCTGGCGGCCCAGAACATCGGCGGCGAATTCGCGGACCTCGTCCTCGGTCCGGCAGAACTTGACACCGCCCGCTTCACCGCGCCCGCCCGAATGGATCTGCGCCTTGATGACGACCGGCAGGCCGATCTCGCGCGCCTGGAACGCGGCTTGCTCTGGCGAAAAGGCAAGGCCGCCGCGCGGCACCGGCACACCGGATTTCGCCAGAATATCCTTGGCTTGGTGTTCGTGAATGTCCATTGGTCTCTCCTCCCTATGGAACGGGCCTCAGCCCTTGGCGGCGATGGCCTCGGCCACGTCGATCAGGTTGCGGGCCATCTTCTCGGACGCCGCGTCGATCATCTTGCCGTCGAGCGAGGCAGCGCCCTTGCCCGCCGCTTCGGCCTTTTTCAGTTCGTCAAGAATGCGATGCGCCTTGGTCACCTCGGTCTCTGGCGGGCTGAATACCTCGTTGGCCAGCGCGATCTGGCTGGGGTGAATGGCCCATTTGCCCTCGCACCCGAGCGAGGCGGCGCGGCGCGCCCCGGCCTTGTAGCCTTCGGGATCCGAGAAATCGCCGAACGGCCCATCGACCGCGCGCAGACCGTAGGCGCGGCAGGCCACGACCATGCGGGTGATCGACGCATGCCACTGGTCGCCCGGATAATCGGGGTTCAGGCCGCCGATATTCGTGGTGCGCGCGCGCATGGACGCGGCATAATCCGCCACGCCGAAATGCAAACATTCCAGACGCCCGCCGAATTGCGCGATGGCTTCGACATTGGCCATACCCAGCGCGGTTTCGATCAGCGCTTCCAGCCCGACGCGGGTTTTCAGCCCGCAGCCTTGTTCGATCTGGTTGACCATGGCTTCGACCATGTACAGGTCGGCAGGCACGCCCACTTTCGGCACCAGCAGCGTATGCACCCGGTCGCCCGCCTGTTCCATGATATCGACGACGTCGCGATACATGTAATGCGTGTCCAGCCCGTTGATGCGCACCGACACGGTCTTGCCCTTGGCCGCCCAGTCGATGTCGTTCAGCAGTTGCACGGCGTTCTTGCGGGCCTGTTCCTTTTCGGGCGGGGCGACCGCGTCTTCCAGGTCCAGGAACACCACGTCGGCGTCGCTGTCGGCGGCTTTCACCACCATGTCGATATTGGATGCAGGCACCGCCAGTTCGGACCGGTGCAGACGTTGCCGCCGCAGCGGGTGCAGAGTGTGTGACATGGTTTGTCCCTTTCAGTGTTTTATTCAGCCGCGATCGGGGTGCTTTCCACCACGCGCGGACGGTCGCGACGCTTGCCGTCCGACCAATAGCGTTGCGCGGCCGCCAGCCCCGCGCCCAATTCGATATCGACACCCGCACGCCACAGCGCCATTTCGGCCATGGACAGCGCGCCTGCGAGCGACCCTTCGTTCACCCAGCCCAGATGCCCGATGCGGAACACCCGGCCCGCCAAGCGGCCAAGGCCACCACCGAAGGACGCGCCCAGCTCATCATGCGCAATCGCGATCACCTCGCGCGCGTCAATGTGCATCGGCGTGCGAATGGCGGTCACGGTGTCGGAATAAAAGGAGGGGTGTTCCGCGACCATCTCCAGCCCCCAGGCCTGCACGGCCGCGCGCACGCCATTGGCCATGCGGGCATGGCGGGCGATGACGTTGTCCATGCCTTCATCCAGCAGCAGCCCGACCGACGCGCGCATGCCGTGCAGCAGCGGAATGGGCGGGGTGTAGGGGAAAAATCCGTCATCCTGCAAATTCGCCATATCGGCGAATTCGAAATAGGCGCGGCGCATGGTGGCGGTTTTCGCGGCCACCATGGCCTTGTCGCTGACGCCCAGAATGCCCAGACCGGCGGGGCACATCAGCCCCTTTTGACTGCCGGTCACGGCCAAATCCACGCCCCATTCGGCCATGCGAAAGTCAATCGAGCCGATGGACGACACACCATCGACAAACAACAGTGCGTCGTGAAAATTCATGTCCAGCGCGCGGCGCACGGCGGCCACGTCGGACGTGACCCCGGTCGCGGTTTCGTTGTGCGTGACGAAGACGGCCTTGATGCGGTCATCCTTGTCGGCCCCCAAGCGGCGCTCGATTTCCTTGACAGGGCAGCCCGCGCCCCAGGCAACGTCGATCAGTTCGACATCCAGCCCAAGGCGTTCGGCCATCTGCGCCCAAAGCACCGAAAAATGACCGTGGCGGGCCATCAGAACGCGGTCACCGGGGTTCAGCGTGTTGGTAATCGCGGCCTCCCACGCCGCCGATCCGGAACCGGGGAACAGGAACACGTTGCCCCCGTCCATCCGCATGATCTGGCGCAGGCCGGTCGTGATCTCGGTGGCCAGCGCGCCGAAACCGGGGGCGCGATGGTCCTCTGCCGCGACATTCATGGCGCGGCGCACGGTTTCGGGAATCGGCGTCGGGCCGGGGGTGAAAAGATGTGTCTGTCCGATGATCATTGGCGGCGTCCTCCCAAACGCGATGACCTAACCATGCGGCACAAATCACGGTTCGTGAATTCTTTCCGCGTCCTGCTGTAAATGCGAAGATTTACATGATACAATTTATGTAAATATGTGAAATTTACAGGATGCAATCGTATGCTGAAAACCTTCATCGGGCCGCGCCTGCGGCGCCTGCGGCAAGAGCACAAACAGACCCAAAGCCAAATGGCGCGGGCGCTGGGGATTTCGACATCCTATGTCAACTTGTTGGAAAAGAACGAAAGATCGGTTTCCGTTCCGGTCTTGTTGAAGATATTCGAGAGCTATGGCGTCGAATGGCGCGACATTGCAGAGGATGACGACACCACCACGCTGGCCGATCTGCGCGCGGCGCTGCATGACAACCTGTTCGACGCGGACCGCCCCGATTTGCCGCAACTGCGCGCGGCGCAAATTCACAGCCCCGACCTGGTGGCGTCTTTCCTGACGTTGCACCGCGCGTACCAGGCTGCGACAGATCAACTCATGTCACTGGGCACCAGCGCCCCGGACACCGGCGACCTGCTGCCAAGCTCGCCCGAAGCAGCGGTGCACAACTTCTTCCGGCGCAACCACAACCATTTCGCAGTGCTCGAATCGGCCGCCGCCGACTTCTGGGGCGGCAAGACGGTTGCCCCCGACGACACCTATGCCGCGCTGAAAACCCTGTTGCGCGACCGGCTGGGCCTGCATGTGCGGCTTGTCACCACCGCCGAGATGCCCGCCACCCTGCGCGAGTATGACGAGGCCGCGCGCGAGGTGCGGCTGTCCGAAGCCATGGACCACCCCAACCGGGTGTTCCAGCTTGTGCATGTGGCCGGGCTGATCGAACATGCCGGGCTGCTGGACACGCTTCTGTCGCAATCGCGTATCACCGACTCGCATGGGCTGGCGCGCTGCCGGGTGGAACTGACCAACTATTTCGCCGCCGCCGTTTTGATGCCCTACGCGCCCTTCCTGTCCGAAGCCTTGGATTCGAAATACGATTTCACGCATCTGGCCACGCGCTTCGGCGTCAGCTTCGAGCAGGCGTGCCACCGCGCGACCACTTTGCAGCGCGCGGGCGCGCAGGGAGTGCCGTTCTTTTTCGTGCGCATCGACAAGGCGGGCAACGTGACCAAGCGCTTCAACGCGACCGATTTCCATTTGGCCGAATATGGCGGTGCCTGCCCGCGGCTGGAAGTGCACACCTCTTTTCGCACGCCGGGGCAGATCGTGCCGCAATTCGTGGAAATGCCGGACCGCAGCCAGTTTTTCGTCTTTGCCCGCACGGTGGACCGGCCCAGCCTGTCGGGGCATGCGACCGATGTGCGGCTGGCCGTGGCCATGGGCTGCGATGTCGAACACGCCGCCCAGATCGGCTATGCCGAAAGCCTGCGCGCGGGCAAGACACGGCCCGTGCCCATCGGCATCAACTGCCGCACCTGCCCGCGCGCGGATTGCGACCAGCGCGCGCACAACGCGGTGGTGTTGTCCAAGCCGGTCGATGCGCGGCGGCGCGGGGCGACGCGGTATGCGAGTTGAGTGAACCGGTCGTAGCCCCTCAAAACACCGCGTGATCTCCCAGATCGGTCGTTATATCGCCGCGCAACAGCGCCGCGTAATGGTCGCGCAGGGTGTCGGTGCCGAATTCGGGCGTGGCGTCCGCGTCGTAGCGCTGCCCGTCCCAGACCAGCATTGATTCGGTTGCGTAGTAGCGCCCGATGCGGGCGAATTCGGCCTTGGCACGTAGCGACGGCACCACGCGGCCCCCAAGCGACAGCGCACCAATGATCGCATCCATCACCCCCACCGGCAGGCTGCGGAACTTGGGCGGTTGGCCGATCGCGGGGCCCGGCCCGCCGATGGGCAACACCCCGTCGCGCGTGGGGTCGGTCAGACAGCCGACGATATAGGCGGCCAGATCGCGGTCCGAAATGGGCTTGCACGCCGTCAGCCGCCCGTCGCCGAACAGCAGGAACGGCTTGCCCGCCTGCACCCGCGCCACTTGCCCCGACAAGGATTTGAAAAACGCGGTCGGGCGCACGATGGCGTGGCGCAGGTCTGACGCTTGCAATTCCGCTTCAAACGCCAGTTTCGCGCGCTGGAATTCCAGCAGGGGTTTCTGCACGCAGATCGCCGACAGCAGCACGAACGTCCGCACCCCCGCGCCTTCGACCGCACGCAACAGGGCCAGTTGCGCGGCGTGGTCGACCGCCCAGGCATCTGCCGCCGTGCCGGAGCGCGAGGCCATGCAGGAGATGACGGCCTCTACCCCGTCGAGCGCGCCGGGGGACAGCGCGTCTGGCCGCGTCAGGTCGACCTTCAGCCGATGCACGCCAGCGGGCAAGGCACTGTCCGCGCGGGTCAGGCAGGTCACATCATGGCCCGCGGTCAAAAGTTGGTCCAGAACCGCCCGACCGATGGTTCCGGTCGCACCCGTCAACAGCACGTTCATCTTGCCCCCTCGCGCGCTTTCGACAAACGGCGCGCCTGTGCCAGAAGCGCGCTCAGAACCGGCGTGTGCGGTTCGCGGTACGGGGCGATCAGCCCCACCTCTTTCGCGCCCAGCCCGCCTTGCAACGGGATGGCGCACAAATCGGGGCGCGCGGCAAGCAATGACGCGGTGTCTGCATTCACGACACTGACCCATTCGCCCGTCAGAACATGCGCCACCAACGCGATAATCGAATTGGATTCGATGCGCGGCGCGATGGGCACCCCGGCTTGCACAAGTTCGTGGTTTATGATGCGCCGGTTCTGCATGTCTTCCGTCAGCAGGCACAGGGGCAGCCCCGCAAGGTCCGCCCATGTCAGCGAGGCTTGCCGCGCACAAGGGCGGCTTTTCGCGGTCAACAGCAGGTATTGCTCGGTATAAAGCGGCTCTGTCACGACGCGGCCCAAGGGTTCGTTGTCAAGGTAGCTTATCCCGGCATCCAGCCGCAAATCGTCGATCTGTTGCAGGATCTCGATGGAACTGCGCGACAGGATCTCGATTTGCACACCGGGGTGACGCGCGATGAACGGGCCCGTCAGGTCGGCGACCATGGGCAGCGCCGTGGGCACCACGCCCAGCCGCAGGTTGCCCGACAAGCCATGCCGGGCGGAGCGCATTTCCTGCCGCAAGGTGCGCGCATCGCCCACGATGCGGCGCGCCCAGTCCAACACGCGCGCGCCTTCCGGGGTCAGCCCTTCGAACCGGCTGCCGCGCCAGACAAGCTGCACGCCCAACTCGCCTTCAAGCTGCTTGATCCCGGCCGATAGCGACGGTTGCGAAATGCCGCATTTCTCTGCCGCGCGGCCGAAATGGCGTTCGGCGGCAAGGGCCATGAACATTTCCAGACGGTCCAGCATGGGCGACTTCTCCTGCCGGGGTATATGGGCAGAGCCTATTTCGCCACGCAAGCGGATAATCGGGGGCGCCCTCTTGTTGCCTTGGCGCGCGCGGCCTATTTGCGAAGGCATGAAACATCTCATCCCCTTCGTGAAATCGCCGCCCAGCGTGGCCGTCATTCGCCTGCAAGGCATGATCGCCAGCGGCCCCGGCGCGGGGCGGCTGAACGACGCGGCACTTGCCCCGGTGATCGAGACCGCCTTCAAGCGTGGCAAGCCCAAGGCGGTGGCGCTGGTCATCAACTCGCCCGGCGGCAGCCCGGTGCAAAGCGCGTTGATCGCCGCGCGCATCCGGCGACTGGCCGCAGAGCACGAGTTGCCCGTTCTGGCCTTTGTCGAGGATGTCGCGGCGTCTGGCGGCTATTGGCTGGCCACGGCGGCGGACGAGGTGTTCGCCGATGCCAATTCGATCCTCGGGTCCATCGGCGTCATCTCCGCCGGGTTCGGCCTGCACGAGCTGATCGGGCGCTACGGGGTGGAACGGCGGGTCTACACCTCTGGCACGTCGAAATCGCAACTGGACCCGTTCCGCCCTGAAAAGCCCGAAGATGTCGCCCGGCTGCAAGGCTTACTGGACCAGATTCACCAGAACTTCATCACGCAGGTCAAGGACCGGCGCGGCGACAAGCTGGCGGATCAAGACCTGTTCACGGGCGAATTCTGGCTGGGCGCACAGGCGGTGGAACTGGGGCTGGCCGACGGGTTGGGCCATTTGGTCCCGGTGCTGAAGGACCGTTACGGCGACAAGGTGAAATTCCGCGTCTACGGCCCGCGCCGCCCGTTACTGTCGCGATTCGGCCTGTCGCTGATGCAGGACGCGCTGACGCTGTCGGAAGAACGCGCGCTTTACGCGCGGTTCGGGCTGTAGCGCATGTTGTTCAAGGTCGTTGTCGGGTTCTTGCTGTTCATGATCGTGATGGGCGCGGTTCAGAAATGGCTGAACCCCAAGCACCGCACGCCACTGGACCGAATGCGTAGCGCGAAACTGCCCAAACCCCGCAAATGCAAAACCTGTGGTCGTTTCCTGCTGGGGCAGGACGACTGCACCTGCAAGGACCGTTAATTCATGTTGCTTGATCTTGCGATGGTCCTGGGCGGCCTTGTGGTGCTGCTGCTGGCGGGTGATCTGCTGGTGAAAGGCGCGGTCAACCTGGCCCTGCGACTGGGCATTCCGGCGATGATGGTGGGGATGACGGTCGTGGCCTTTGGCACGTCCGCACCGGAATTGCTGGTGTCGGTGCGCGCCGCTTTGGGCGATGCGGGCGGGCTGGCGCTGGGCAATGTGGTCGGGTCCAACGTGGCGAATATCCTGCTGGTGCTGGGCGCGCCCGCGCTGATCTCGGCCATGGCCGTGGGGCGTGACATTGCGCGCGACTACATCATCATGATCGGCGCGTCGCTTTTGTTCATCGGCCTCGCATTCACCGGGCAGATCGGCACCTGGCAGGCGCTGGTTCTGCTGGGCGCCTTCGCGCTGTTCATGGCCGACAGCATTCGCCGCGGCCTCAACGCCCGCGTGGAGCCGGAAGAGCTGGAGGGCGCGGACCCCGGCATCGGCTGGGGCAAGATCGCCCTTTTCCTTGTTTTGGGCTGCATCGGCTTGCCGCTGGGCGCGAATTTCCTTGTCACCGGCGCGACCGCGATCGCGCAAGACCTTGGCGTATCCGATGCCCTGATCGGGCTGACGCTTGTCGCCATCGGCACATCCTTGCCCGAACTGGCGGCCACCGTCATGGCCGCCATTCGGCGCGAGGGCGGCGTGGCGCTGGGCAATATCGTGGGCTCGAACCTGTTCAACCTGCTGTTCATCATCGGCACGGCGGGGCTGTTCGGCACCATGACATTTCCGCCCGAAATGTTCCGGCTGGACCTGTGGGTCATGCTGGGGTCGTCGCTGGTGCTGGCGCCCTTCATCTGGCGCGCGGCCCCGATCACGCGGGCCTGGGGCGTGGCATTGCTTCTGGCCTATGCGGGCTACATGTGGGTTCTTGTGCAAACCGGAGCCTGACCCATGCCCAATGCCCTCGTCACCGGTGGCGCGCGCCGTTTGGGTCGCGCCATGTGCCTGTATCTGGCCGGGCGCGGATATGACGTCGCGATCCACTATGCCAGTTCCAGCACCGATGCCGAGGCTTTGGCCGATGAAATCCGCGCCATGGGCCGCCGCGCCGAGTGCATCCGCGCAGACCTGCTGGACGAGGACGCGCTTGCCCCGCTTGTGCCGGATGCGGCCAAGGCGCTGGGCGGGCCGATCAGCGTGCTGGTCAACAACGCCTCGATCTTCGAGCAGGACAGCATCGCCACCGCGACCCGCGAAAACTGGGACCGCCACATGATGAGCAACCTGCGCGCGCCCTTCGTGCTGACGCAGGCTTTCGCGGCGCAGGTGCCGCCGCCTGTGCCCGACCCTGCCGCAGAGCCGGTCGCCCAAGGGCTGGTCGTGAACCTGATCGACCAGAAGGTGCGACGCCTGACGCCCGAGCACATGACCTATTCCATCGCCAAGATGGGGCTGTGGGCCTTTACCCGGCTGGCAGCACAGGAACTGGGCGGGCATGTGCGGGTGAATGCCATCGGGCCGGGGCCGACGCTGCAAGCCCATGACCAGACGCGCGCGGTCTATGACGCCAGCCGCCGCGCAACCGTCCTGGGACGCGGCGCGAACCTGGACGACATCACCGCAGCACTTGGGTATTTCATCGACGCGAAAGCCGTCACCGGGCAGCTTTTATGCGTGGATGGCGGGCAACATCTGGTCTGGCAGACCGCTGATGTCATTGGCCATTGACAACCGGGCTGACTGGTTAACGTGCAAGTTGTGCACCGTTCACGGAAGCGTCACAAACTTGCAATCAAATATGCCGTTTTATCAACGACTTGTAACGTTCAAAAAATTTTCCATTTAATTACAAGGGTTTATTTTATTGCCTATTTTTTGTGCAGATCGTCAAAGCGCCTCTTTAGCAATGAAAATTTCCCCTGCTCCAACTTCTATCCACCAAGTTATCCACAGATTCCGTGGACAGGATTCCGGTTGAAGAGGGTTTGAATTCGGTGCAGCCGCACATAGAATCGGGTCAACTTCAAAGGCGGTCGCAAACAGATGCAGAACACCCCTGACACCAGCACCGAAACGCCGCTTGCCGGGCATGCGTGTATCCAGTCCTACCTGAAGGTGATCGACAATTCGCCGGGGGTCTATCGCATGCTGAATGAACAGTCCGAAGTGCTGTATGTCGGCAAGGCGCGGAACCTGCGGGCGCGGGTCTCGAACTACGCGCGGCCCTCGGGCCATACGGCCCGCATCGCGCGGATGATAGATGAAACCCGGTCGATGATGTTCCTGACCACGCGCACCGAAACCGAAGCGCTACTGCTGGAACAGAACCTTATCAAGCAGTTGAAGCCGCGCTACAACGTGCTGCTGCGCGACGATAAAAGCTTTCCTTACATCTTGCTGCCGCGCGACCATGCCTTTCCGCAACTGCGCAAGCATCGCGGGCGGCGGTCCACCAAGGGCAAGTATTTCGGCCCCTTCGCGAGTGCCGGCGCGGTGAACCGCACGCTGAACCAGTTGCAGCGCGTGTTCCTGCTGCGCAACTGCACGGATTCGGTGTTCAACAGCCGCACGCGGCCGTGTCTGCAATACCAGATCAAGCGGTGTTCAGCCCCGTGCGTGGGCTATATCTCGGAAGAGGATTACGGCGCGCTGATGGCCGATGCCGAACGCTTCCTGTCGGGCAAGGATACGCATCTGCAAAAGGAGCTGGCGGTCGAGATGCAGGCCGCGTCAGAGGCGATGGAATTCGAGCGCGCCGCCGCCCTGCGCGACCGCATCCGCGCGCTGACCAATGTGCAGCAACAACAGGGCGTCAACCCCCAAGGCGTGCCGGAGGCCGACGTGATCGCGCTGCACCTGGAAAAGGGACAAGCCTGCGTGCAGGTGTTTTTCATCCGCGCGAACCAGAACTGGGGCAACCGCGATTTCTACCCGGCGACCGGCGCGGGCGCGGGGGAAGCGGAAATCCTCGAAGCGTTCATGGCGCAGTTCTACGACGGCAAGGAACCGCCCCGGCAGATCCTGCTGTCGCACGGGTTGGAAGACCCCGACCTGATGGCAGAGCTTCTGGCCCAACGCGCCGGTCGCAAGGTGGAAATACTGGTGCCGCAGCGTGGCGAAAAGGCCGATCTGGTGGCGGGTGCCCTGCGCAATGCCCGCGAAAGCCTGGCCCGCCGCATGGCGCATAGCACGGCGCAGGCAAAGCTGTTGCAAGGGCTGGCCGATGCTTTCGGGCTGGAGGCCGCACCTAACCGGGTCGAGGTCTATGACAACAGCCATATCCAGGGCAGCCACGCGGTCGGCGCGCTGATCGTGGCGGGGGCGGAAGGGTTCCTGAAAAGCCAGTATCGCAAATTCGACATAAAAGACGACACCGTCACCCCCGGCGACGATTTCGGCATGATGAAGGAAGTGCTGACCCGCCGCTTCACCCGCCTGCAAAAGGAAGACCCTGACCGCCAGTCCGACGCA
Source organism: Alphaproteobacteria bacterium (assembly GCA_009908405.1). Classification (GTDB taxonomy): domain Bacteria; phylum Pseudomonadota; class Alphaproteobacteria; order Rhodobacterales; family Rhodobacteraceae; genus Roseinatronobacter. The sequence goes on from JAAAPG010000084.1 coordinate 11,804, forward strand.
TGGCCCGACCTGCTGCTGATCGATGGTGGCGCCGGGCAGGTGTCTGCCGTGGCGGGCATCATGGAAGAATTGGGCGTTGCCGATATTCCGATGGTGGGCGTGGCCAAGGGCGTGGACCGCGACGCGGGCAAGGAAGAATTCCACCGCCCCGGACAGCGCCCCTTCGCGCTGCGCCACAACGACCCGGTGTTGTATTTCGTCCAGCGCCTGCGGGACGAAGCGCACCGCTTCGCCATCGGCACCCACCGCGCGAAACGCGCCAAGGCGCTGACCGCCTCGCCGCTGGACGACATTCCCGGTGTCGGCGCAGGCCGCAAGAAAGCGCTGCTGGCGCATTTCGGGTCCGCCAAGGCCGTCACCCGCGCCGGGCTGGCCGATCTGCGCGCGGTGCCGGGCATTTCAGCCGCGTTGGCGCAGGTGATCCATGACCACCTGAACGAGCGGTGAACCGTCAGGCCCGGCCTAGAATAGCGATCCTTGCTCTGGCTTTGACGTAGGTCCCTTCGCCGGTTTCGCGCGCTTTCCGGGCAGCGCGTCGATCTTGCCATCGGCGAATTCCACGTTCAGCGCGCTGGCCTTCCCGGCGGCTTGGGCAGAGGTCAGCACGCCACCCTCGGCACCGCGCACCACGGCATAGCCACGCTGCAAGGTGGCGGGGTAGCCCATCGACTGACGCAGGCGTTCAAGCGCTGTCAGCCGCGTGCCCAGGGCTTCGAGCTGCGCCAGAACCGTCCGGTCAGCCCGCTGGCTATGGGCGTTCAGCCGCTCTGCCGCCCGCGTGATCTGGCCATGGACCATGTCCGGCCGCAGACGATTGGCAGAGGCCAGCCGCGTGCCCAACCCGTCCACCCGCGCCAGCGCGGCCCGGTCCAGCCGCGCGGCCTGTCCGTCCAGCCGATCCTTGCCGCGTGCGATCTGGGTGTTGAGCGTCGTGGGCCGCAGCCCCGCGCCCGTGCCGCGCAACTCCTGCCGTTTGGCTTGCAGCGCCGCGCGCAGGCTGCCCGGCACACGTTCGGCCCATTGGTCGAACCGTTGCAAGGCGGGGGCCAGCAGGTTTTCGGGCCGGGGCAGCGCACGCCCCACATCGCGCAGCCGCTGGCGGCGCAGCGCCACGCATTGCCCCGCGCCGCGCACCAGCCGCGCGCTCAGGTTCGCAAGATTCGCCACGAGCTCGGCATGCACCGGCACCGCGATTTCCGCCGCCGCCGTGGGCGTGGGCGCGCGCTGGTCGGACGCGTGGTCGATCAGCGTGGTGTCGGTTTCGTGCCCCACCGCCGAGACCAGGGGAATGCCGCTGGCCGCTGCCGCGCGCACGACGATTTCCTCGTTGAAGCCCCACAGGTCTTCGATCGACCCGCCACCGCGCGCCACGATCAGCACATCGGGGCGCGGGATGGGGCCGCCCTTGGGCAGCGCGTTGAATCCTTCGATCGCGCGCGCAACTTGCGGGGCGCAGCCTTGTCCCTGCACCGCCACCGGCCAGACCAACACATGCACCCCGAACCGGTCGCGCAGCCGGTGCAGGATATCGCGGATCACCGCCCCTTGCGGAGAGGTCACGACCCCGATCACGCGCGGCAAATAGGGCAGTCGCCGCTTGCGCCCGGCATCGAACAGCCCTTCGGCGGCCAGCGCCTTGCGCCGCGCCTCCAGCATGGCCATCAGCGCGCCCGCGCCGGCGGGTTCGATGCTTTCAACCTGCAACTGGTATTTCGATTGCGGGGCAAAGGTGGTCAGGCGGCCCGTGGCGATCACCTCCATCCCTTCCTCTGGCCGGACTTTCATGCGCGCGACCTGCCCTTTCCAGCTAACCCCCGCGATCACCGCGCGGTCATCCTTCAGGTCGAAATACATGTGCCCGGTCCGCGCGATCACCACGCGGCCGACTTCGCCGCGCACGCGCACGCGGCCGAATTCGCCTTCCAGCGTGCGTTTGACCGCGCCCGACAGGTCGGACACGGTGAATTCGGGGGTGTTGCTGGGCGGTTCGTCAATCAGGTCCATGCGCGCGGTCGTCCTTGTCACTGCCACGGAGCAAGCCTAGAACGCGCGCAGGCAAAGGCCAAGAGAGGGCGCGCGATGAATATTCTGGTTCTGGGCAGCGGCGGGCGCGAACATGCGCTGGCCTGGGCGATCCTGCAAAACCCCAAATGCGACCGGCTGATCTGCGCGCCGGGCAATGCGGGCATGGACCAGATTGCCGATTGCGCCGATCTGGACATTTGCGACGGGTCCGCCGTGCTGGCCTTTTGCGAGGCAGAGGCGATTGATTTCGTCGTCATCGGCCCCGAAGCCCCCTTGGCCGCAGGCGTGGCGGACCGGTTGCGCGATGCGGGCGTGACCTGTTTCGGGCCGTCCGCGGCGGCAGCGCGGTTGGAAGCGTCCAAGGCGTTTACCAAGGACATCTGCGACGCCGTGAATGCGCCCACCGCCGCCTATGCGCATTTCACCGATGCCGCCTCCGCCCGCGCCTATGTGCAGGCCCACGGCGCGCCCATTGTAGTCAAGGCCGACGGGCTGGCGGCGGGCAAGGGCGTGATCGTGGCCCAGACCGAAGCAGAGGCGCTGGACGCCATCGACACCATGTTCGGCGGCGAATTCGGTGAGGCTGGCGCAGAGGTGGTGATCGAGGAATTCATGCAAGGCGAAGAAGCGTCGTTCTTCGTTCTGGTCGATGGTGAGACCTGTCTGCCCATCGGCACCGCGCAGGACCACAAGCGCGCGCGGGACGGCGACACAGGCCCGAATACCGGCGGTATGGGCGCCTACAGCCCCGCGCCGGTGCTGACCGACGCGATAGCCGCGCAAGCCTTGGACGAGATCGTGCGACCGACCATGGCCGAAATGGCCCGGCGCGGCACGCCCTACCAGGGGGTTCTGTATGCCGGGTTGATGATTGAAAACGAACGCGCGCGACTGGTCGAATACAACGCCCGCTTCGGCGACCCCGAATGCCAGGTGCTGATGATGCGGCTGGGCGCACAGGCGCTGGACCTGATGCTGGCTTGCGCCGAAGGGCGGCTGGACCAGGCCCGCGTCAACTGGGCGGACGACCATGCGCTGACGGTGGTGATGGCGGCGCAGGGCTATCCGGGCGGCTATGCGAAGGGCACCGTCATCAACGGATTGGACGCCTGCCCCGAAAACAGTTCGCACATGATGTTCCACGCGGGCACGCGCGCGACCGGCGGGCAGATACTGGCCAATGGCGGGCGTGTGCTGAACATGACGGCGCGCGGCGCGACACTGGCAGAGGCGCAGACCCGCGCCTATGCGATGGTCGACAGCATAGACTGGCCCGAAGGGTTCTGCCGCCGCGACATCGGCTGGCGGGCGCTCTAAACCACGCGCTACTCCACCACCAGCATATAGCCCGCGCCGCGCACGGTTTGCAGGTGGCGCGGCGATTTCGGGTCGGTTTCGATCTTGCGGCGCAACCGGGTGATCTGCACATCGACCGCGCGTTCCTGCCCGACCTCGCCCCCATGCCCCGCGCGGTCACGACCAAGATACTCGACCAGTGTCTCGCGGCTGAGAACTTCTCCGGGATGCTGCGCGAACAGGCGCATCAGCGCCGCTTCGGTCTGGGTCAGACGCACCGGATCGTCACCATGTTTCAATTCACCCCGCTCCAGATCATAGCGCAACGGGCCGATGCGCAACATCTGTGGGCGAACGGGTTCAGCCGTTTCGTTCGGGCTGCGGCGCAAGATGGCATTGATGCGCAACACCAGTTCGCGCGGCTCGAAAGGTTTGGGCAAATAGTCATCCGCCCCCGCTTCCAGCCCGTTGATGCGGTCTTCGGACCCGGTGCGCGCCGTCAGCAGCAGGATCGGAACCTCGCTGCTTTGCCGGATCGCACGGGTCAGCGCCATGCCATCCTCGCCCGGCATCATCACGTCCAGCACGACCAGGTCAAAGGCCAAGCCCGCCATGACCCGCCGCGCATGGGCGGCATCGCGCGCGGCGGTCACCCAGAACCCGTTGCGCACCAGGTATTTCTGCAACAGCGTGCGAATGCGTTCGTCGTCATCCACGATCAACAGATGGGGGGCTGCGTCCTGCGGCATCACCGGCCATCCCTCAGCGATTGGTATGTGTTGCGAATGTCATCATCCATCATCGCTTCCAGCACTTGGCGGAACCCGGCCACCGCCTGCGGTCCCGCCGCGCGATAGGCCGCGCGCATCCGCACGCGCTGCGCTTCGGCCAACTGGCGTTCCAGCTCTTGTCCCGTGTCGGTCAGGAACAGGTTGCGCTCGCGCCGGTCGGTGCGGCCCACGCGGGCCTCGACCAGCCCATCCGCGATCAGCCCGCGCAGCACACGGTTCAGCGATTGCTTGGTCACGCCCAGCGTGGCCAGCAGGTTGTTGACCGTCGTGGCATGACTGCGGTTGATGAAATGCAGCGCGCGATGATGCGCGCGACCGTAGCCGTATTCCTCCAGAATGCGGTCAGGGTCGGCGGTAAAGCCGCGATAGGCGAAGAACATCGCCTCTATGCCTTTGCGCAACTGCTCATCCGTCAGGAAAAGCAAATTCTCGCCGCTGCTGGGGTTTGGTCCGGTTTGCACCATGCTTTGCTCCCGCTGTGACAGCTTTGATAACTCTTTGGGCAATGTTACGTCAGCCTTGTTGACATTCCAAGACCGAATCGGTAGCAATCCTTGGAAAACGCGTAACTTTATGACCGGTTCGGACCTAATTTGCGCAACATTTGAAAACTTCATGCAGGGGGCACCGATGGCCGGCGCATATGACGACAGGGACGGGTTTATCTGGATGGATGGCAAGCTGGTGCCATGGCGCGACGCCAATGTGCATATCCTGAGCCATGCCATGCATTACGCGTCCTCGGTGTTCGAGGGCGAGCGCTGCTATGACGGCAAGATCTTCAAGGGGCACGAACATTCCGAGCGGCTGATCGAATCGGGGCGCCTGCTGGACATGCCGATCCCCTATACCGCCGACCAGATCGACGCCGCCAAGGCCGAAGTTCTGGCCGCCAACAAGCTGACCAACGCCTATGTGCGCGCGGTTGCCTGGCGCGGCGCGGGCGAAGACATGGGTGTCGCCGCCCGCCGCAACCCGGTGCGTCTGGCCGTGGCCGTCTGGGAATGGGGCGCCTATTACGGCGACGCCAAGATGCAGGGCGCGAAGCTGGACATTGCCAAGTGGCGCCGCCCGTCGCCCGACACGATCCCGACCGCCGCCAAGGCCGCGGGCCTGTACATGATCTGCACGATGTCGAAACACGCCGCCGAGGAAAAGGGCTGCTCGGACGCGCTGTTCTACGACTATCGCGGCTACGTGGCCGAGGCGACCGGGGCGAACGTGTTCTTCGTGAAGGACGGTGAAATCCACACCCCCATCCCCGACGCCATCCTGAACGGCATCACCCGCCAGACCGTCATCGCCATGCTGCGCGACAAGGGGCTGGTCGTGCATGAACGCCACATCCTGCCCGAAGAGCTGGAATCCTTCAGCGAATGCTGGCTGACCGGCACCGCTGCAGAGGTCACACCCGTGGGCCAGATCGGCGACTACCATTTCCAGGTCGGCCAGATCACCCGCGACGTGGCGAAAAGCTACGAGGAACTGGTGCGCGCCTGACCAAGGCGCGCAACCCGCCCTTACGCGGGTGGTCAAGAACCTGTTACATCGCCGGGGTAAGCCGTGGTTCGTCCAATCATGAGGAGACCCCGACCATGACACGGTTTGCCACACTCGCAGCCACCGCGCTGTCCACCACCCTGCTTGCCGCGCC
>JAAAPG010000167.1 GCA_009908405.1 Alphaproteobacteria bacterium
CAGCGACGACGGGATCGTGCTGGTCAACGAGGATGCCTGCATCGGCTGCGGGTTATGCGCTTGGGCCTGCCCCTACGGCGCGCGCGAGATGGATGGCGCTTCAAGGGTGATGAAGAAATGCACCCTCTGCGTGGACCGCATCTATAACGAGAATCTGCCCGAGGAAGACCGCGAACCCGCCTGCGTGCGCACCTGCCCGTCGAACGCGCGGCATTTCGGCGACCTGTCGGACCCTGACAGCGATGTGTCGAAACTGGTCGCAGCGCGCGAAGGGTTCGACCTGATGCCGGAACAGGGCACGGCCCCGGTGAACAAATACCTGCCACCGCGCGCCCGCGACAGCCTAGAGATGCCCGACCTCGCCAGCCTGTGCGACCCCGCGCCCGAAGCCAAGGGCTTCCTCGGTTGGCTGGACCGCGCGTTGGAGAAGCTTTGACATGCATCCGGCTCCGTCGCTGATACTCTTCACCACGCTGTCGGGCCTTGGCTTTGGCCTGCTGGCCTGGCTGGGCTTTGGGCTGAACGCGCCCACGGGCTTTGCCGCCATCGTGTTTTTCGGGCTGGGCTACGGGCTGGCAGGTATCGGGCTGATTGCAGCCGCCTTTCACCTTGGCCACCCCGAACGCGCGCTGCTGGCGTTTACGCAATGGCGCTCAAGCTGGCTGTCGCGAGAGGCGGTTTTGTCCGCCGCCACGCTGGCGGTGATGGCCCCGCATGCCGCCGCGTCGGCGTTCTGGAACACGCCCCTGCCGGTGCTGGGCTGGCTGGGCGGTCTGTTATCGCTTGCGACGATCCTGGCCACGGCCATGATCTACGCGCAAATCCGTGCCGTGCCGCGCTGGCACCATTGGTCCACCCCCCCGGTCTTCGTGCTGGCCGGGCTGGCCGGGGGCGCGCTCTTGGCGGCCCAGCTCACGCTTGCCCTGTGGCTGATGCTGGCACTGTCCATCGCCATGGTCGCGCATTGGGTTGCGGGGGACCGGCGCTTTGCCGCCTCGGGCAGCGATGCGGGCACGGCGACGGGGCTGGGCGCCATCGGCAAGGTCCGCCTGCTGGAACCACCGCATTCCGGTCGCAACTACCTGCTGCGCGAAATGGTGCATGTCGTGGGGCGCAAACATGCCCATAAACTGCGGCTGATCGCGCTGTGCCTTGGCGCGCTTGCGCCCGCGCTTCTGCTGATGCTGCCGGCCAGCTATGCCGCTGCATTCGCAGCGCTGGGCCTGCACCTGGCCGGAATGCTGGCGCAACGCTGGCTGTTCTTTGCCGAAGCCGAGCACGTGGTGGGCCTGTATTACGAGCGGTGACAGGTGGGGCCGCGCGTGTTAGTCAGCTTTCGTGACAAGTGAGCAAGGAGTAACGCGACATGAGCCTTCTGAAATCTCTCACCGACATGGTCCTGAACGCGGGCGGCCAAAAGGCCGGGCTGGCGGGCATGGTCATGCAAAACCCCAAGCTGATGGACGCCGCGATGGGGCTGTTGTCCAAGGACAGCCCCGTTGGCGGTGTGCAGGGGCTGCTGGGAAATTTCCAAAACGCGGGGCTGGGCGACGCGGCGCAGAGCTGGCTGGGTGATGGCGCGAACAAGCCGGTGGCCGGGGCTGATATTGAAAAAGCCCTCGGCGGCAACGTGGTGCAAGACCTGGCTGCAAAGGCCGACATGGCCCCGTCCGATGCATCGAACGTGCTGGCAGAAGCCCTGCCCGCCATGATCGACAAGGTCACGCCCAAGGGAGAGGCCGAGGATATGGATTTCGGGTCGCTGCAATCCATGCTGGGCGGGTTCCTGAAGGGCAAGCTCTGACCCGATTGGCGGTTTTCAGCGCCGCACGAAACCCGTAAACTCTGGCCTTGACTGGCCAGAGCAAGGGGCGGAGACATGACGAAACCGATCATGCAGCGGTTGCAGGCGCAAGGCGTGCGCCTGACCGACCAGCGCCGCACCATCGCCGCCGTGCTGGACGATGCCGATGACCACCCCGATGTCGAGGAACTGCACGCCCGCGCCAATGCCCGCGATTCGCGGATTTCACTGGCCACCGTCTACCGCACCGTCAAACTGTTCGAGGAAGCGGGCATCCTGGACCGCGTCGAATTCGGTGATGGTCGCGCGCGGTTCGAAGACAGCCAGCGCGCCCATCACGACCACCTGATCGACATGGATACAGGTGAAGTGATCGAATTCATCGACCCGGAGATAGAGGCGCTGCAAGACAAGATCGCGCGGCGCCTGGGCTACAGGCTGGAAGGGCACAGGCTGGAACTGCTGGGCCGCAAGATCCGGGATTAGTCGCGCTGGTCTTTCAATCGCTCGGTGCGGTGTGCCAGCCGATCGGCCATGGCGCGTCGCTCTGCGGCATCCATGTCTGTGACACGTGCCAGCAACGCCGCCTGCATCCGGTCGCCGATCTGCACCAAATGCGTCTGGGCCGCATCGAGGCCAGCATGAAACGCGGCCGCGTCGAATGGCTCGGCGCGCAAGGCCGCCAGAAGATCGGCGCGCGCCTTGTGCGTGTCCGCGTCACGCCGCAGGCTGCGAAATGCCGTGCGCGCTTCATGGCGCATGTCGCGGCGCAGTTCGTCGGGCAACGACCCCATGGCTGCGCGCATCAGCCCGCCATCGGGGCCGCCGCGCAGCACGATACCGCCCAGCATGCCCGCCAACACAAGGTTCAGCGCCACTGACCCGACAAGCGCCCATGTCTTCCAACGCCCCGTTTTTTTGGCGATCTCTGTCATTCTCAGAACCCCATTTCCAGTGGGTCACGCACACCGACAATCGGCGCCGTGACCTGGTCGAACACGCCCAGCGCGCCATCCATCCAGACCGGCGCGTCATAGACCGACACCGGCATGACCAGCCCCAGATACAGCCCGGCCAGCGTGGCCCCCACACCCCCGGCGAAGGTGGGCATGGCCCAACCGCGTGTCCAGGTTTTCAACCTTGCGCGCCAGTTTGGTGCGGCAGGCGCGGCGACCTGTGCCGCGTCGGCCATGATCCGGGCGCGCAAGGGATCGGGCAGATCAACCGATTGACCGGCCTCGAAAAACAGCGCCAGATCGTCGTCAGATGTCTTC
>JAAAPG010000182.1 GCA_009908405.1 Alphaproteobacteria bacterium
CCCAGCTCCGGCGTGACCGGCCCGCGCAGGATGGCGGGGCGAAACAGCACGCGCTCCAACGCCGCCCGGTTGCGCGGCTTGACGGATTCGCTGCCGGTGGCGCTGTCGAGGTATTCCCACACGAACCACGGCACCCGCGCCTTGCAGGCGGCTTTCAGGTCGGACAGCGCAGGATATTTCAGGTTCCGGTCCATATGCGGATAAAACGCGTGGGGGACCGGAATGTAAACCGCTTGCAAACCACCAAGGCGCGCGGCGCGTCCCCGTTTGGCGTGTCGGTCCGCCCCGCACCCGCCATAAACCACGATACCCGAGTTTGCTTGCTGCGCCGCACCCGATGCACTACCTTTTTGTTAACCTTTGTTAACGAAAGCACCTCATGGGCGAAGTCGAACTTGCCGCGCTGCTCTGCGCTTTTCTTGGGGGCAGCCAGGCCGAAACACGCCACTATTTCGACAGTTACGAAATGAAACGGCATATCCGGGTCGACTGCGAGACAGATGGCCACGTGATAGAGGTCGGGCTGGACGGCACGCCGTCCGCGCGCGACAGCGTGCACCAGGCGCTGTTCGCCGCGCACCTGACGGGCAAGGAACCCGTCGTGGTGCTGATTGACCGCGACGGTTATGTCGGCCGGTTCGAACATGAAATGCGCCCCGTCACAAAGGCGGCCGGTGTGACCTATATCCGCTGCGCGCAGGACGTGATTGTGCGTTGGGCCGCCACGTCCGGCCTGCGCGGCGCCCCGCGCGACCCGCGCGCGGATGACATCCCGCAAGCGGGCAACAGCGCCGCGCGCTGCGACCTGCGCCCCTTGGCCCAGGATCGAACACCGCGCTTCTGAATTGATCGAAATTCTCTGGAACAATCCTCGAACACCGGCTTTATTTCGCCCCGGCGCCGCGCTATGCTCCGCCCCATGTCCGATTTCAACACCGACCTGCCCCTGTCCGCCCGCGCCATGGCCGCGCGCCCTGCGCCTTATCTGGACGGGCTGAACCCGGCCCAGCGCGAAGCGGTCGAAACGCTCGACGGCCCGGTGCTGATGCTGGCGGGCGCGGGCACCGGCAAGACCAAGGCCCTGACCGCGCGCATCGCGCATCTGCTGACCACGGGCCGCGCGTTCCCGTCGCAAATTCTGGCCGTGACCTTCACCAACAAGGCCGCGCGCGAGATGAAACTGCGCGTCGGCGGCTACCTGGGCAACGCGGTCGAAGGCATGGCCTGGATGGGCACGTTCCATTCCATCAGCGCGAAATTGCTGCGCCGACATGCCGAACTTGTCGGCCTGAAATCCAGCTTCACGATCCTGGACATGGACGACCAGTTGCGGCTGTTGAAGCAGATCATCGCCGCCGCGAATATCGACGAAAAGCGTTGGCCGCCGCGCTTGCTGGCCAATATCATCGACCAGTGGAAGAACCGCGGCTGGACACCCGAACAGGTGCCCGCGTCAGAGGCGGGCGCCTTCGACAATCGCGGAACCGAATTTTACGCCGCCTACCAGGACCGCCTGAAAACCCTGAACGCTTGCGATTTCGGCGACCTGCTGCTGCATTGCGTGACGATCTTTCAGGCGCACCCCGATGTGCTGGCCGACTACCAGCGCCGTTTCAAATACATCCTTGTCGACGAGTATCAGGACACGAATGTTGCCCAATACCTGTGGCTGCGGCTGCTGGCGGCGGGGCACAAGAACATCTGCTGCGTGGGCGATGACGACCAGTCGATCTATGGCTGGCGCGGCGCCGAGGTGGGCAATATCCTGCGGTTCGAGCGCGATTTTCCCGGCGCCAAGGTGGTGCGGCTGGAACAGAATTACCGCTCCACCCCGCATATTCTGGCGGCGGCAGGGCAGGTGATTTCCGGCAATCAGGACCGCCTTGGCAAAACCCTCTGGACCGAGGCGCAGTCGGGCGAGAAGCTGCGCCTGATCGGCCATTGGGATGGCGAGGAGGAAGCGCGCTGGGTGGGCGAGCAGATCGAGGATCTGCAACGCGGCACGCGCGGTCTGGCCCCGGTCAACCTGGAACAGATGGCCATTCTTGTGCGCGCCAGCCACCAGATGCGCGCGTTCGAGGACCGCTTCCTGACCATCGGCATGCCCTACCGCGTGATCGGCGGCCCGCGCTTTTACGAGCGCATGGAAATCCGCGACGCGATGGCCTATTTCCGGCTGGCGATCAGCCCCGCTGATGACCTGGCGTTCGAGCGCGTGGTCAATACCCCCAAGCGCGGCTTGGGCGACAAGGCGCAACAAACCATCCGGCGCCATGCCCGCGACGCTGACGTGCCACTGGTGCAAGGCGCCGCATTGGCGATAGAGGCAGGCGATATCAAGGGGCGGGGCGCGGGGCAGTTGCGCGCGTTCCTCGACGGGGTCGCGCGCTGGCACCGCGCCGTTCTGGGCCTTGGCGCCGCGCCCGACGAGAACGCGCTGATAGAAACGGTCGCGGAAACCGCGACCGCTGGCAGCCATATCGAACTGGCCGAACAAATCCTGGAAGAATCCGGCTACACCGAGATGTGGCTGAACGACAAGACCCCGGAAGCGCCGGGACGGCTGGACAACCTGAAGGAGCTGATAAAGGCGCTGGACGGGTTCGAGAATCTGCAAGGTTTCCTGGAACACGTATCGCTGGTCATGGATAATGAAAGCGACGGGGCCGAGGACAAGGTCAGCATCATGACGCTGCACGCGGCCAAGGGACTGGAATTTCCCGCCGTGTTCCTGCCCGGCTGGGAAGAAGGGCTGTTCCCGTCGCAACGCTCCATGGACGAATCCGGCCAGAAGGGGCTGGAGGAAGAGCGCCGCCTTGCCTATGTCGGCATCACCCGGGCCGAGCAGCTTTGCACCATCAGTTTCGCCGCGAACCGACGGGTCTACGGTCAATGGCAGTCGCAACTGCCCTCGCGCTTCGTCGATGAATTGCCCGGCGATCACGTCGAGGTGCTGACGCCGCCGGGGCTGTATGGCGGGATCGGCGCCGGAATGGGCGGCACGGGGTTCGGCAGCGCGGTCGAGGACCGCGCGTCCAAGGCCGATGTGTATAACTCCCCCGGTTGGCGGCGCTTGCAAAACGCCGGGCGCAGCCAGCCCAAACTGGTGCATGGCACGGTTGTCCCCGACTTCGCGGAAGGCGCGCGCGTGTTTCACCAGAAATTCGGCTACGGGCGTGTCGCGTCAGTCGATGGCGACAAACTGTTCGTGGAGTTCGAGAAATCCTCGCCCCGGCACGTCATGGCGGCCTATTTGCAAGACGCTGACGCGGCGGCAGGGGATGTGCCGTTTTGAAACCCACCTGTTGCACCGCATGATGCGAAGGCGCTACGCCTGCGCCCGCCGCGCTTCTCGCCGCAGGTGCATCCGGTACAGAAGCGGCGCGGCCAGCTTGTCATAGACGAGCCCCACCAACTGCCGCAGACCGGGCAGTGCCACCAGTTTCGCCAGCCAGCGCCAGCGCGGCAAGGCTTGCCAGATCAGCAGGAACGCCGCGAAGCCGGACAGGATGCGCCCGTCATGCCGCGCGTGCAGTCGCCGCGTGGCTTGATCGGCGCTGATGCCCCAGTCGTCCAGCGGCGCGGTGTTCAGGTCGGTAAAGCGCAAATCCGCGCCTGTCGCATCCGCGCGGGCGCGGTAATGGGCAATCTCGGCGGAACAGATGGGGCAGCGCCCGTTATAGAGAATCTCTGTCATGTGTCAGAGGTAGCGCCCTGCCCCGCCTGCTCAAGCCGCCCCTTTGGGCCACGGTGTCGCATGGCGGTCATAAGGCGACCAGTCCTCGATATCGGGGTAAAACTGCCGCCGCCACGCGCGCACCTTCGGGTCCATGAAGCGCCGCCACAGGGGCGGCACCATCGCCAGCGTGGTCAAGGCCGGGTAACCATAGGGCAGTTGCGGCGCGTCCGCGCGGTCGTAGGTTTGCAACAGCGGAAAGCGCCGGTCGGGCTTGAAATGGTGGTCCGAATGGCGTTGCAGGTTAATCATCAACCAATTCGACGCCTTATGCGCCGCGTTCCAGCTATGATGCGGGCGCACGGGTTCGTATTTGCCCTCGCCGATATAACGCCGGGTCAGGCCGTAATGTTCAATGTAATTGGTCAGTTCCAACTGCCAGATCGCGATCAGCGCCTGCCATGCGAACAAGGCCAAGCCCCACCAGCCCGCAATCATAAAGGCAAGCGCCAGCATCCCGCCTTGCAGCGCCGCATAGCGCCAGAACGGGTTCGAGCGGTGCCATGCCGATAGCCCCTTGCGCTTGAGCATCGCCGCCTCTGCCCGCAAGGCCGATCCGGGGCAATCGCGCAAAACACGCCAGAAATAAGCCTGAAACCCCTCGCCCATGCGGGCTGTGACCGGGTCGCGCGGCGTGCCGACATAGCGGTGATGAACCTGCAAATGTTCCGACCGGAAATGGCTATACAGCACCGAGGCCAGCAGCAAATCGCCCAGCCAGCGTTCCAGCTTCGTTTTCTGGTGCATCAATTCATGGCTGTAGACAATGCCGATAACCCCGGACATGACGCCCACGCCGAACATCAGTGAAAGTTCTTCGAACCAATGCAGATGGTCGGTGATGGCAATCCACCACAAGCTGCCGAAAATGACCACGAATTGCACCGGGAACCAGACAAGCGTGATCGCACGATACCAGAACAGGTCTTGCAGCGGGGTTTCGGTGTCGGGGTTGTCAAGGTTCAACCCGGTCAGGAAATCCATCGCCGTGAACACGCCCCAGCCATAGACCGGCATCAGAAGCAGCCACCAGCCGCCCTGCATGGCCGCAATCGCAATCAGCGGTACGAAACCGAGCGAGGCCCAAAAGGGCATGGCGGCGGACAAACGGCGGAACTGGTCTGGTGTCACTTGCGAACCTTTTGGCTTTGCGGGCAAAATAGCGCAAATCAACCGGGTTTACAGCCCCTTGCCCCTGCGACATCACGCGCCAAGCTCAGGCGCGGCCAAGGCATGGGCCTTGCGCATCAGCGTGGGCAGGTCGCGCGGGTTGAACGCATCCGCAGGCACGAAATCGCCCAGTGCCTCCATCGGCAAATGCGCCACGCGCAGCGACAGGCGCAGGTGGAAATGTGTGAACGTGTGGCGCACTTCGGCATCCAGCGCGCGCCAATCGGCGGCTAGGGGCGGCGCGTCCACCGGGTCGGATGTGGCCCAATCGGTCCCCGGCCACCCCAAGGTGCCCCCCAGCAGCCCCTTGGGCGGGCGGCGTTCCAGCAGCCACGCGCCATCCGCGCGCCGCCCGATATAGGCGATTCCGAAGCGCACAGGCTTGGCGGCTTTGGGCGTTTTGCGCGGCAGGTCCGGCGCGGTGCCATTCGCGCGCGCCGCACACGGCCCGCGCCAAGGGCAAATCCCGCAGGCAGGGTTGCGCGGCGTGCAGATCGTCGCGCCAAGGTCCATCACCGCTTGCGCATAGTCGCCGGGGCGCTGCTCGGGCGTCAGGCGCGCAGCGTAGTCGGTCAGCACGGGTTTGGCACCCGGCAAGGGCGTGTGGTCATCGAACACCCGCGCCATGACCCGTTCGACATTGCCATCGACCACGGTTTCGACACGGTCGAACGCGATCGCGGCAATCGCGGCAGAGGTATAGGGGCCGATCCCCGGCAGCTCTTGCAGCCCCGCGCGGGTGTCGGGGAACGCCCCCATCGCCGCCACGGCGCGCGCGCATTTCAGCAGGTTGCGCGCGCGGGCATAGTAGCCAAGGCCCGCCCATTCGGCCATGACATCGGCATCCTCGGCCGTGGCCAGGTCCTGCACGGTCGGCCAACGCGTTGTAAAGCGGTGGAAATACTCCTTCACCGCCGCTACGGTGGTCTGTTGCAGCATCACTTCCGACAGCCAGACACGATACGGGTCCGCCCTGCCCCCATCGGGCGGCACGCGCCACGGCAGCGCGCGGGCGTGGCGGTCATACCAGGCCAGCAGGTCAGCCGCCATCGTTTCGCTGTCACGCATCTTTGACGATCCATCCCCAAGAAAACCCGCGCACCCCTCTGGCCACGCCTGCCCATGCAGATACACTGTGCGCGACAGGAGACAAACGCAATGGCAGCCAAACAACAGCGGCGCAGGCAAGGGTTTCAGGCCGCCTCCAGCCTGCTGGGCCCGCAAATCCGCAAGGTGGGCGAGGCGCGCGGCTTTGCCGTGTCGCGCCTGCTGACGCATTGGGCCGAAATCGCGGGGCCGGAGATTGCCGCCTGCGCGCGGCCCGTGAAGATCGGCTATGCCAAGGGCGGGTTCGGCGCCACGCTGACGCTGCTGACCACCGGCCCCGCCGCGCCCATGGTGCAAATGCAGCTTCCCCGCCTGCGCGAGAAGGTGAATGCCTGCTACGGCTACAACGCGATTTCGCGCATCACGATCACCCAGACCGCCCCCACCGGCTTTGCCGAGGGGCAGGCCAGTTTCACCCCGGCGCCGACACCCGCGCCCAAAGCCCCTGACCCGCAGGTCGTCACCACCGCGCGCGCGGTGACGGGCGATGTGACGGATGAGGGCTTGCGCGCCGCGCTTGAACGCCTGGCCACGAATGTTCTAAGCAAACACGATCGCACACAAGGAAACACCCGATGAACAAATTCATCCTGCCCGCCATTGCCGTTGTCGCCGCCCTGGGCGTGGGCGGTTGGTGGTATTCCAGCCAATCTTCGGCAAACTCGCCGACCGCCAGCGTGGACGGCGCCAGCCCCGTGCAGGCGCATGAGCTGGATTTTCCGCTGGGCAATGCCGACGCGCCGGTGACGGTGGTCGAATATTCGTCCTTCACCTGCCCGCATTGCGCGACCTTCAACCAAGGCCCCTATGAGCAATTGAAGGCCGATTTCATCGATACGGGCCGCATTCAATACATCAAGCGCGAGGTGTATTTCGACCGCTACGGCCTGTGGGCGGGCATGGTCGCGCGCTGCGGCGGAGGCGAGCGCTATCACGGCATTGTCGATATGCTGTATGAACAGCAGCGCGACTGGGCGGGCGCAAACGATCCCGGGCAAGTGGCGAATAACCTGCGCGCCATCGGGCGCAAGGCGGGCATGAATGACGCGGAACTGAACGCCTGCCTGGAAGACGCCGACAAAGCGCTGGCCCTGACCGAATTCTACCAGGCGAATGCCGAGGCCGACGAGATTCGCGCCACGCCCACCTTCATGATTAACGGGCAGCAATACCAGAACATGCCCTATGACGAATTCGCCCGCGTGCTGGACGAAAAGCTGGGCGGCTGACCCGTGCCGGGACCACTGGACGGGCTGCGTGTCGTTGAATTGGCGCGCATCCTCGCCGGGCCATGGGCGGGGCAGACGCTGGCCGATCTGGGCGCAGAGGTCATCAAGGTCGAGGCACCAGAGGGTGACGACACCCGCCGCTGGGGGCCGCCCTTCGTGGCCCGCGCGGGTGGCGCGCAGGACGCCGCCTATTTCCACGCCACGAACCGGGGCAAAGCGTCCGTTGTGGCCGATTTCCGCACCGAGGAAGGCCGCGCCAAGGTGCGTGCGCTGGTCGAAGGTGCCGATATCGTGATCGAGAATTTCAAGGTCGGGGGCTTGGCCAAATACGGGCTGGATTATGCCAGCCTGTCGGCGCTGAACCCAAGGCTGATCTATTGCTCTATCACCGGGTTCGGGCAGACCGGGCCGTATGCCCATCGCGCCGGCTATGACTACATCATCCAGGGCATGTCGGGGCTGATGTCCGTCACCGGGCCGGAGGATGGCCCGCCCTACAAGGTGGGCGTGGCCGTAACCGATATCATCACCGGCATCTATGCCAGCACCGCCATTCTGGCCGCGGTGCAAGAACGCCACCGCACCGGGCGCGGCCAGCATATCGACATGGCGCTGATGGATTGCGCGGTGTCGATCATGGCCAACCAGGCGATGAACTACCTTGCCACCGGCACCGCGCCGGGGCGGTTGGGCAATTTCCACCCCAATCTGGCCCCGTATCAGGTCGTGCCTTGCAGCGATGGCCATATCATCATCGCCACCGGGAATGACGGGCAATACCGGCGGCTTTGCGCGGTTCTGAACCGAAGCGACCTGGCCGAAAACGCCGATTACGCCACCAATGCCGACCGCGTGGCACGGCGCACGGCGCTGTCGGACACGATTTGCGCGGAAACGACCGAATGGACCAAGGCCGCGCTGCTGTCGGCCTGCGAAGATCAGGGCGTGCCTGCCGGGCCGATCAACGACATGGCAGAGGTGTTTGCAGACCCGCAGGTTCAAGCGCGCGGGCTGGCGTTGGACATGAACGGGCTGAAGGGCGTGCGCGCGCCGTTCCACTTTTCCGATGCACCCACCGCGCGCCCCGCGCCGATGCTGGGGCAGGACGACTAACCTACATCCCTTCGCCGAACTTGTCGGCGACAAGCATGACAAGCGCGTCCATCACCGCGGCCTCATCCGCGCCGGACACGCGCAGCTTGATCGACGTGCCGCGCGACGCGGCCAGCATCAGCAGGCCCATGATTGAATCGCCGGGCACGCTCATGCCGTCTTTCATCACCTCGACATCGGCTGAAAATCGTTCGACCACATCGACAAACTTGGCAGATGCGCGGGCGTGAAGCCCTTTTTCGTTCACGATTTCAATATCTTGCTCAATCATTCAGCGCGTCACCCGTGTCTTATCGACTGCCCAGCTCGATAGAGTTTATGTATTTGCGCCCCGACTCCAGCGCCGCAGCGGTGGCCTCGGGCAAGGCAAGGTCACGCGATTTTGCCAGCTTGATGAGCATTGGCAGATTTGCCCCGTACAGGATGCGACGATTCTGCGTGGCACAAGCAGGCAAGGACAAGTTGGACGGCGACCCACCGAACATATCGGTCACGACAACCGTGCCCGCACCGGTATCCACCGCCTCCGCCGCGGCCGTTATCTCTGCCTGTTTGGCGGCGCGGTCGTGGTCGTATTCGATCGAAATCGCCACCATCCCGGTTTGCTTGCCGATCACATGTTCGATGGCCGCCAGGTATTCGCGCGCCAATCCACCATGTGCGACGATCACGATACCGATCACGTCTCTACCCTATCCGATCCAGGTGCCGTGTCGACAACGGCGGCCATGCGTTCAATTTCCCGATGCCTTTTAGACACCCGCCACGGCCCCCTTGCAAGCGTATTTGCCAATTTTTCAGCCATCGCGACGGACCGATGTTGCCCCCCGGTGCACCCCAACGCGACCGTCACCAGTGGTTTCCCCTGTGCAGCGAATTCGGGCAACAGGCTTTCAATCAAAACGTGCAGCCGTTCAAAGAACGGGTCAAATCTTTGATCCTGCTTTATAAAATCCGCCACGCGCGGATCGCGCCCGTCAAGGGCGCGCAAGGCGGGCTGCCAATGCGGATTGTTCAGAAAGCGGCAATCGAACACCATGTCGACGCCGCGCGGGATGCCACGTTTGTAGGAAAACGACTCGACCTGAACGGTCAAGCTGCCGTCATGCTGCGGGGCGAACAGGCGCGCGATCTCCGCGCGCAAGTCATGCGGGCTGAGCGCGCTCGTGTCGATCAGGATATCCGCGCGCGCCCGGACCGCGGCCAGCAAGCGGGTTTCCAGCGCCACGCCGTCCGCGGGCGGCTGGTCGGGGCGCATCGGGTGGCGGCGACGGGTTTCGGAAAATCGGCGGATCAGCGCGTCTTCGGAACAGTCCAGAAACAGCAGATCGAACCCGATATCGTCCAGCGCGGCAAGCGCATTGACCAACATCAGTAACGCATCAACCGAAAAATCGCGGTTGCGCGTGTCTATGCCCAAAGCAAGGGGACGTTCGAGCTTGGCGCGCACCAAGCGCGGGACGAGTGACGACGGCATGTTGTCGATAGCCTCGAACCCGACATCTTCAAGCGCTTTCAGAACCGTGCTGCGCCCCGAGCCGGACGGGCCGGTCACCAAAACCAGCCTTTCCGGCGCTGCCTCCTGGTGACCCTGTTGTGTCATGCGCTGTCCGCCCCGTGCCGTTCCCATGCGCGCCCGATCATGTATTGGTGCAGCCCGGCCGCAACCGGGCCAGAGCCGGGTCTGCGCAAATACGGCATCGACAGGCCCAGAACCGTCGTCCAGGCCTGTTCCGGCAGGCGCGTGGGCGCTGTCTGATCCATGTCCATCCAGGCGACAACCCGCGCAACGGGCAGGGTCGTTGCAGGCAACAGCCCGACCCCATGCCATTCGATCAGCCCGCGAAGTGGCCCCGGCGCGCGGGCCAACACGGTATCGCGCTCGACACTCAGGACCGTCTGGTCATCGCTCACGAGCCGGGCACCCAATGCCATCAGTTCCAGTGCCAAAGAGGATTTGCCGCTGCCGGATGCGCCACTGATGACCACCGCAAAGGCGTTGCCCGCCTGCTGGTATGCGACCGTGCTGGCATGGACGACCATCCGTGCCACCCTACAGCGGCAGGCCCACGACGAACCGCGCCCCCAACGGCGCGCTGTCCGCCGGCGCGTCGGGCAGGCGAATATTCTCAGCCCAGATCACGCCTTGATGCGCTTCGACGATCTGCTTGGAAATCGCCAGCCCCAGCCCGGAATGGTTGCCGAATTGTTGCACGGGGCGTTCCGAATAGAACCGCTTGAACACTCTCTTCAGCGCATTTTCGGGAATGCCCGGCCCGGTATCTTCCACCACGACCAGCACCCGGTTCGCCCGCTTGCGCGCCCAGACCCGGACCGCGTCGCCATCTTCGCAGAACGACACGGCGTTGGTTATCAGGTTCACGAAAACCTGTGCCAGCCGCGATTCCAACCCGGTCAGCATAATCGGTTCCGCCGGCAGCATCTTCACGAATTCGACGCCTTTCTCTTCGGCTTCGCCGGACAGGTGTTCGGTCAGATTTTGCAAAAGCCGGACGAGGTCGAATTCCTCCTCGTCTTCTTTGACCAGCTCGGCATCCAGCCGCGACGCACTCGACGTGTCCGACACCAGCCTGTCCAACCGGCGCACGTCATGCTCGACCACGTCGAGCAAGCGTTGCACCTGGTCATCGCGCTTGGCCATGCGCAGGCTGCCCACGGCCGACCGCAGACTGGCCAGAGGGTTCTTGATCTCATGGGCCACGTCGGCCGCGAATTGCTCATTCGCCTCGACGCGATCATAGAGCGCGCTGACCATGCCGCGCATGGCGCGCGACAGGTCGCCGATTTCGTCGGGGCGCCCGCTCAGATCGGGGATGCGCACCCGTCCGGGCCGGGCTTTGCGCGAGTCACGGCTTTTGCCCAATTCCGCGGCCACGGCCAAATCCGCCAGCGGGTTGGCTATGGTCGAGGCAAGCACGAAACTCAGCCCGATCGACACCACCAGCGCGATCAGGAAAAACTGCAAGACCTGCTCTCGGTCATAGCGCATCAGCTTGGCCGTATCGGAAGCGTCGCGCCACAAGACCACGGCCCCGGTAACCTGTCCATTAAGCGAAACCGGCGCACTTGCAGTGATCCACATATCCGCATCTGCGCGATGGGTGTGCGCCGCGGTGTCACCGCGCAGGTTCTGGTCAACAAGATCGGACACCAAAGAGTCCAGCGTGATCGCTTCGGTGTCGAGAATACGCGACCCCGAGAAAAATGACATGCCGCTCCAGATCGCGCCGAGCGTATCGCTGATCGCGGTCGAACGGTCTGGCACGCTCGAAGCCGGTGGGGGCGCGGTCCCGCGGGTGCGCGCTTGCAATTGCCCGGACCCGTTGAAGAACAGCAATTCAAATCGCTCGTCGAGCGAGATCCGCTGTGCAACCACCTGTCCTGCCTGCTCTACCCCGCCAGCGGCGGCCACAATATCGGCGACAATCTGCACGCTGGTGCCCAGCATTTCCTCTTGCTGGCGCAACAGGGAATCGCGAAACGGGTTGGTGAACAGGATGCCCGCAACCAGGATGATCAGCGCCATCAGATTGAACAGCGTTATCTTGCGCGCCAGCGGCGAACTGGAAATGCTGAAAAGGCCGCGCCGCGCACGGGTTGCACGCACTTCGGATTCCACGGCATCGCCCGGACCGACCCAATCGTCGCCCAGCACGATATCATTTGCCGATGTCACAACATCCATTTTCACGACGTCACCTGCCCGATGACATAGGGTGCAGAACCTGCATCACGCTTCGTTATACTTGTACCCGATGCCATACAGCGTTTCGATCGAGGAGAATTCGGTATCGACCGAGCGCATCTTCTTGCGCAAGCGCTTGATATGGCTGTCAATGGTGCGGTCATCGACATAGACTTGGTCATCATAGGCCACGTCCATCAACTGGTCGCGCGACTTGACCACGCCGGGGCGATGCGCAAGGGCTTGCAGCAGCAGGAATTCCGTGACCGTCAGCGTCACATCTTCCCCCTTCCACTTCACCTGGTGGCGTAACGGGTCCATTTCCAGGTTGCCGCGCACGAGGATCTTCGCGTCCTCCCCCGCTTCGATCACACCTTCGTTGGCCTGTTTGCGGCGCAAAAGCGCGCGGATACGTTCGACCAGCAAACGCTGCGAGAAAGGTTTCTTGACGTAATCATCCGCGCCCATGCGCAGGCCAAGAACCTCGTCGATCTCATCATCCTTGGAGGTCAGGAAGATGATCGGCATCTGGGTTTTCTGGCGCAGGCGTTGCAACAATTCCATGCCGTCCATGCGCGGCATCTTCATGTCCAGCACGGCCATGTCCGGCAGCTTGCGATTGAACGCATCCAGCGCTTGCTGACCATCGTTGTAGGTTTCAACCTCGAACCCTTCGGATTCAAGGCAGATCGACACCGAAGTCAGAATATTCCGGTCGTCATCGACCAACGCGATTTTCGACATTTGCCTGTCCTTTTATACTGCTCTGGTCTGGCGAGATCGCCTTATTTTTGCCACAACTATGCCTAATTTCCCCGTTTGCGCAACAAAAATAGCGCTTGCATCGCTTTACAACGTGATTCGCCAGCACGGCCGTGCCGATCTGCAACAGAATCATGCGCCTCAATCCTTGATATTGCGCTAACTTCGGCTTGGTTGCGCTAACGTCAACCATCCCGCCTATGATTTGCCGTATTCAAGGTGTTAAAGCCTTCGGCGTGGAAAATCGTGATCCTTGCGGACCCACTGAAACCGACGCATCGCGCGCCAAAAGCACTATTTCGCACGCCAGATGGAGCAGGCCCTTATGTCACACCCTCGTGTAAACCCGACGCAACGCTTGGAAGATCAAGGCATCACCGGCGCGGCACGGGCCTATTACAACCTGCTTGAACCTGCATTGATGAACAAAGCCATCGCGCGTGGCGAAGGCAAGCTGGGCCTGGGCGGCGCGTTTCTGGCAACGACGGGCGCACATACCGGGCGCTCTCCCAAGGATAAATTCGTGGTGCGCCGCGACAGCGTGGAAAAGACCATCTGGTGGGACAATAACGCGCCCATGACCCCTGACGCGTTCGAAACGCTGTACCAGGACATGCTGACCCATGTTCAGGGGCGCGATCTGTTCGTGCAGGACCTGTATGGCGGCGCGGACCCTGCGCACCGGCTGGACGTGCGTGTCGTGACCGAACTGGCGTGGCATGGACTGTTCATCCGGCACCTTCTGCGGCGGCCCGAGGCCGAGGAACTGGCCAGCTTCATTCCCGAATTCACCATCCTCAACTGCCCCAGCTTCAAGGCCGACCCCACCCGCCACGGCTGCCGGTCCGACACCGTGATCGCGCTGGATTTCGAGCGCAAGCTGATCCTGATTGCAGGCACGGCCTATGCCGGCGAGAACAAGAAATCGGTGTTCACGCTGCTGAATTACCTGCTGCCCGAAAAGGGCATCATGCCGATGCATTGCTCGGCCAACCACGCCATCGGCGACCCGGATGATGCGGCCGTGTTCTTCGGCCTGTCGGGCACCGGCAAGACCACGCTGTCGGCAGACCCGTCGCGCATCCTGATCGGGGATGATGAGCATGGCTGGTCGGACACAGGCATCTTCAATTTCGAGGGTGGCTGCTACGCCAAAACCATCAACCTGAATGCCGAGGCGGAGCCGGAAATCTACGCCACCACCCACCGCTTCGGGTCTGTTGTCGAAAACATGGTCCACGACCCCGACACGCTGGAGCTGGATTTCGAAGATGACAGCCTGACCGCGAATACCGCGTCGCCTACCCGCTGGACGCGATTTCGAACGCCTCGACAACCTCGCTGGGTGGGGTGCCGAGGAATGTCATCATGTTGACCTGCGACGCGTTCGGCGTGCTGCCCCCGATCGCGCGGCTGACCCCGGCGCAGGCGATGTATCACTTCCTGTCGGGCTTCACCTCGAAGGTGGCGGGGACCGAACAGGGCGTGACCGAACCGCAGCCGACCTTTTCCACCTGTTTCGGCGCGCCGTTCATGCCACGCCGCCCCGAGGTGTATGGCAAGCTGCTGCAAGACAAGATCGCCGAATTCGGGGCCGAATGTTGGTTGGTCAACACGGGATGGACCGGCGGCGCCTATGGCACCGGGTCGCGCATGCCGATCAAGGCCACGCGCGCGCTGCTGACTGCCGCGCTGGACGGGTCGCTGAAAGATGCGGAATTCCGCCGGGACGAGAATTTCGGCTTCATGGTGCCCGTGGCCGTGCCCGGCGTGGCCGATGTGCTGCTGGACCCGCGCCGCACTTGGGATGACCCCGACGCCTATGACGCCCAAGCGCGCAAGCTGGTCGAAATGTTCGCCGAGAATTTCGCGCAATACGTGCCGTTCATTGACGACACGGTGAAAAAGGCGGCAATTGGCTGACGGCTGAACCGCGGTTGAAGAAACCCCGGCAGACCCTTGGTGTGCCGGGGTTTTTCGTGAGTCAATCCGTCAGTCGAAACAGCTTTTCGCGCGATTTCGCGCCGCGTATCAGGGTCAGCCGCGACGGGGCGACACCCAGGGCCCGTGCCAGCAGCTTTTGCACCGCCGCATTCGCACGCCCGTCTTCGGGCGGGGCGGTGACATGCGCGCGCCATGGTGGCCCGTCCAGCGCGTTGCGCCGCGCGCCGGGCGTGACGTGCAGCGCGAATTCCGCCCCCGGTTGCGCCAAGGCGCTCAGGTCGGGAAATGTCGCGCGTTTCACCCGTTGATGCGGGATATGCTGGCGCCAAGGTCGGTCATCAGCGGCTCGAACACCGGGAAGGATGTCGCGATGGGGCTGGCGTCATCGACCGTGATCGGCTGGCGGCTGGCCATGCCCAGGCACAGGAACGCCATGGCGATGCGGTGGTCCAGATGGCTGGCCACGGTCGCGCCGCCCGGCACATCGTCCATGCCATGCACGGTCAGGCTGTCCTCGGTTTCCTCCACCCGCACGCCGCAGGCTTCCAGTCCCCGCGCCATGGCGTCGATCCGGTCGGATTCCTTGACGCGCAATTCCTTGATGCCGGTCATCACCGTCGTGCCATCGGCAGTCGCGGCCAGCGCGGCAAGGATCGGGTATTCGTCGATCATGCTGGCGGCGCGCGCGGGGGGCACGTTGATACCTTTCAGCGGCCCGAACCGAACGCGCAGATCGGCGACAGGCTCGCCCCCTTCCGCGCGCGGGTTTTCCATGACCAGATCAGCGCCCATTTCCTGCAATGTCAGGAAAATGCCATTTCGTGTGGGGTTTTGGCTGACACCGGGGACCAGAATGTTCGAATCTTGAACCATCAGCGCCGCGCAAACCGGGAAGGCCGCAGAGCTTGGGTCGCGCGGCACGGCCACGGTTTGGCCGGTCAATTCGGGCTGGCCGGTCAGGGTGATGACGCGGCCCCCATCCGTGTCTTCCACCGTCAATTCCGCACCGAAGCCGCGCAACATCCGTTCGGTGTGGTCGCGGGTCGGCTCCGCTTCAATCACCACGGTCTGCCCCGGCGCGTTCAGCCCGGCCAGAAGCACCGCCGATTTCACCTGCGCCGAGGGCATGGGCACCCGGTAGCGCACCGGCACGGGGTTGGCGGCGCCGACAACCGTCATCGGCAAGCGCCCGCCATCGCGCCCCACCGCCTGCGCGCCGAACAGCGCCAGCGGGTCGGTCACGCGGCCCATGGGGCGTTTGACAAGGCTGGCATCGCCGGTGAAGGTCGCGGCGATACCAGTCGTCGCCATCGCCCCCATGATCAACCGCACCCCGGTGCCCGAATTGCCGCAATCAATAACGCGGTCGGGTTCGGCAAACCCGCCCACGCCCACACCATGCACCGTCCAGTCGCCGGGGCCGTGCTGCGTGACTTCTGCGCCAAACGCCCGCATGGCGGCCGCGGTATCGAGCACGTCCTGCCCTTCCAACAGCCCGGTGACGCGGGTTTCGCCCACCGACAGCGCCCCCAGGATCAGCGCGCGATGCGAGATCGACTTGTCGCCCGGCACCTCTGCCACGCCCGAAAGCGGGCCGGATTTGCGGGCACTCATGGGGATCGCGGGGCCGTGGCCGGACATGGGGGCAACCTTTCGAAAACCGGTGACCCCCGGCTGATAGCGCACCCCGCCTGCCCCGTCCATAACCGAAGCCCGGCCCCTATACCTTGCGACGGGAATACGGTAGACCCCGCGCAACCTGTCAGAAGGAGACCGACATGGGTTACAAGATTGTCGTCGTCGGCGCCACGGGCAACGTGGGCCACGAAATGCTGAACATCCTTGCAGAGCGCGAATTCCCGGTCGAAGAGATCGCGGTGCTGGCCTCGCGCCGCAGCCAGGGGACCGAGGTCAGCTTTGGCGAGCAAACCCTGAAATGCCAGGATCTGGACCAGTTCGACTTTACCGGCTGGGACATGGCGCTGTTTGCCGTGGGGTCGGACGCGACGAAAAAATACGCGCCCATCGCCGCCAAGGCGGGCTGCGTGGTGATCGACAATTCCTCGCTGTATCGCTACGATCCCGACGTGCCGCTGGTGGTGCCGGAAGTGAACGCCGCCGCGGTGGACGGCTACAGCAAGAAGAACATCATCGCGAACCCCAACTGTTCGACCGCGCAGATGGTCGTCGCACTCAAGCCCCTGCATGACCGCGCGCGCATCAAGCGCGTTGTCGTCAGCACCTACCAGTCGGTGTCGGGCAGCGGGAAGGACGCGATGGACGAGCTGTGGAACCAGACCAAGGGCCTGTTCGTGCCCGGACAGGAAGTTGAACCCAACGTCTACCCCAAGCAGATCGCGTTCAACGTGATCCCGCATATCGACGTGTTCCTGGACGATGGGTCGACCAAGGAAGAATGGAAGATGGTCGCGGAAACCAAGAAGATCATGGACCCAAAGATCAAGCTGACCGCGACCTGCGTGCGCGTGCCGGTCTTCGTGGGGCACGCCGAGGCCATCAATGTCGAAACCGAGGATTTCCTGGATGATGACGAGGCCCGCGACATCCTGCGCGAAGCGCCGGGCATCCTGGTGGTCGACAAGCGCGAGGATGGCGGCTACGTCACTCCCGTCGAATGCG
>JAAAPG010000241.1 GCA_009908405.1 Alphaproteobacteria bacterium
GCAAGCTGGCCGATGGCCCGGCAGCCGACAGTGAAGATGCCTTCCACAACGCCGCGATCGAAGAAGCCTTCCGCCGCGCCGTGGCAAAGTATACCGTGCACCCATGGGATGGGCGCCTGGTGCTGTTCCGCCCGCCGCTGGACCGGCACTGGAAGGTCACGGGCGGGCACTGGGTCAGCCGCGCGCGCGAATACGTGTTCCATGACAATGACTGGACCCAATTCGCCCCGGCGCTGGAGGTGCATGAAGTGCCCGGCGACCATGACAGCATGGTGCTGGAACCCAATGTCCGCGTTCTGGCCGCCAAGCTGCAATCACTGCTGCCCGACCAGCCCTGCTGCAAGGAGGCGGCGGAATGAGTGACAAAGGCTTTGGTCGCACAATCCAGCTTTTCCTCGTGGACGGGAAACCGACGGGGTTGCGCAAGGCAAGCATTCACGGATGGACAGGTCTTCTGTTTGTCAGCGGCGCGTCGGCATTTGGGGATATGACCGCTCGCGACGAGGTGGATCGCACCGGCGTCTATATTTTGGCCGGTCCTGATCCGGAACGGCCCGGAACCACACGGGTCTATATCGGTTCGGGAAACTCAGTTGCAGAGCGTATCAAACAAAGCGCCTTGAAACGCGATTTCTGGGAAACCGCGATCACCGTCACCACCAGCGATGATGACTTGTCGAAGGGGCACGCTGAATATCTCGAAGCGCGGCTGATCGAATTGACCGTTCAAGCTGCACGTGTCGCGCTCGACAACAGCACAAAGCCAGACACAATTCGCAGACGGCTGCCAGAAGCCGACATCGCAAATATGGAGCAGTTCCTAGCTAACCTGCGAATTATCCTGCCGGTGATCGGACTTGACATGTTGAAGCCTCAACCACGGGCCGTGACGCAGACCACTCAACCTGTCGAGGAGCGCACCAGCGGCGAAGTCAAATTCGAAATTCGCCACAAAAGTGGTGTAAAGGCTTTCGCAGTTGAAGAAGACGGCGAGTTTATTGTGCTCGAAGGTTCCGAAGCGCTCACCGGAACCGGCTACGTGCTTCAAAGTCATGTCAAACTCAAAGAAAAACTCATTGGTGACGGGGTTCTACAGGCCACTCAACAGAATATGCTGCGATTTTCCAAGCCTTGGTCATTCAGTAGCCCCTCGGCAGCCGCCGCGATAATTCTGGACCGGAACAGCAACGGTCGATTGGAATGGAAGGTCAAAGACTCGAAGCAATCCTACCACGACTGGCAACAGGCCAAGTCCAAAGCATCGGAGGCCGCGGAATGAGCGCGCGTGTCCTGACCGTTATTCTGAACTACCGCACCGCAGAGATGACCTTGCGGGCCGCGACCGCCGCGCGCGCGGCCATGGCGGGGTTGGCCGGAGAGATCGTGATCGTCGACAATGACAGCGGCGACGGCTCGGAAGAGCGGCTGCGCGACGGTGTTCGAGGCTGGCCGCATACGCGTGTCATCCAGTCCGGTCGCAATGGCGGTTACGGCGCGGGCAACAATGTCGGCATACGCGCAGGCATGGCCGATGGGACGAAACCCGATTTCGTCTATCTGCTCAATTCCGACGCCTTCCCCGATGCGGCGGCCATTCTGCGCCTGCGGGATTACCTTGTCGCGCATCCCGATTGCGGGTTCGCGGGCAGCCATATCATCGGCGAGGATGGCGCGGATCACGTGACCGCGTTCCGCTTTCATACGGCCCGGTCCGAATTCGAGAGCGCCGCGCATACCGGCATCGTGTCGCGGCTGTTGCGCAGGCATATCGTGCCCATGGGAGTGCCGCACGGGCCGACGCGGGTCGATTGGTGCGCCGGTGCCAGCGCGATGTTCCGTCAAAGCGTGCTGGACCGTGTAGGCCTGTTCGATGAACGTTTCTTCCTGTATTTCGAGGAAACCGACCTGTGTCACCGCATTTCCGATGCGGGCTGGCATGGCATGTATCTGCCCGACAGCCGGGTCGTGCATGTCGGCGGGGCCTCTACCGGGGTGACGGAACGCGCGCGAAAACCGGCCTACTGGTTCGACTCTCGCTGGTTGTATTTCATCAAGCGCGGCGGGCGCGGTTACGCGGCGCTGACCACGTTGGCCTACCTGGCCGGGGCCAGCATCTGGACATTGCGCCGCGTGATCGAACGCAAAGATGACCGCATTGCGCCATATTTTCTGCGCGATCTGCTGCGACACTCGTGGCGAAACCTGATGCCGGGCGCGACGGTCTCTCAGGTCAGTAAAGGGGCTCGCGAAGCGGCCCGTTAGAGGTTTGGTATGACGATTGACAGCGTGCTGATAGGCGACGAAACGCTGACCGCCGAATGCGGCGCGCAAATCCTGGCGCGCGGGCATGCGATTGCGGCGGTGGTCACCGATAATGCGCGCGTGGTTGACTGGGCGACGGGGACTGGCCTGAACGTGCTCGCCCCCGGCGCGGGTCTGGCCGCGCGCCTGGCGGGTTTGCAGGCCGATTGGCTGTTCAACGTGGCCGGATTGCGGATGCTGGGGCGCGACGTGCTGGCCCTGCCCGCGCAAGGCGCGATCAACTTTCACGACGGCCCCTTGCCGCGCCATGCCGGGCTGAATGCGCCGGTCTGGGCGCTGCTGGCGGGCGAGCCCCGCCACGGCATAGCCTGGCACATCATGGAAGACGGGGTCGATACCGGCGATGTGCTGGTGCGGGCCGATTTCGACATCACGCCAGAGGATACGGCGCTGACGCTGAATACCAAGTGTTTCAGCGCCGGTCTGGACAGCTTCGCGCGGGTTCTCGACATGCTGGAAGCCGGGCAGCTTGACCGCCAGCCTCAGGACATGACGGCGCGCTCTGTCCATGCCCGCGCCGACCGGCCCGCGCTGGGCGGCCAGATCGACCCGCGCCAGACCATGGCCGACATCACCCGCCTTGTGCGCGCGATGGATCATGGCCCTTACTGGAACCCGCTGACCACGCCCAAGATGCGGCTGGGCGATATGGTTGCGAGCATCGGCCATGCGGAACGTGCAGACGACACCGGCACCCCCGGCACCGTGCTGGAGGTGACCGACGACAG
>JAAAPG010000257.1 GCA_009908405.1 Alphaproteobacteria bacterium
CGAAGACGCGTCGTAGCTGTCGGATTGCGGCAAAAGGTCGGACATGGGCGCGCGATTCCTGATTGGGGGAAGGACACCACCAATAGACCACCGCGCGCGGCAGGGCGCAAGGGATTGCGCCCCGCAGGGGTCAGAGCGTCAGCCACAGTTGGAACAGAAGCCCGGAGGCGAACGCGCCGCCCAGCGAAATGGCGATATACAGCGCAAACACCCGCAGCTTGACCAGCGCCCAGACCGCAATCGCGGCGGGCAGCGATGTGACGCCGCCCGCGATCAGGAATGCCATGCCCGCGCCGCCCAGCATGCCCTGATCCATCAGCCCGCCGATCAGCGGCAGGGCGGCGTAGCCGTTGAAATAGGCGGGCACGCCGACCAGCGTGGCAATTCCGATGGGGGCAAGCCCAGCGCCGCCCAAGGTCTGCGTCACCATTTCAGCCGGGATATAGGCCAGCATCAGGCTTTCCAGCAAGAAAGCCAGCGACATCCATTTCAGCAGGAACAGGAAGGTGCGCGTGCCCTCCGTGCGGAACTTGGTCAGCCGCGCGGGGTCGTGCCAGAAGGCCCAGACGGGCGGCTTGGGGTTGCGCGCCTTGGCCCCGCCGCAGCCGCCATTGCCCACGCCGTCGCGCAGCGGGTCGGTCAAACCGCCCGCGCGCACGATCAAATGCACAACCGTGCCGCCCAGAACGCCCATGCCCAGCGCAATCAGGGTTTTGGCTACGGCGAATTCCAGCCCCAGCACGCCCGTGGTCAGCGCGAACATGGACGGGTCCATCAGCGGAGAGGCCAGCCAGAACGCCATGACCGGCGCAAGCGGCACGCCCATGGCCAGAAACGCCGCGATCAGCGGGATAACGCCGCAGGAACAGAAGGGCGACAACCCGCCCGCGAGCGCGCCCATGGCGATCATCATCGCAGGCGCGCCGGTAAACGCCTTGGCGATCAGGTTGTCCGCGCCGGTTGCCCCGGCCCATGCCGCGATCAAGATGGACGCGGCCAGAAACGGGCCGACCGACAGCAGCGACGCCATGACCTTGTCGAAAGACGGCGCAAGCTGGCCGGGGTCCAGCAGCGCAATGGCGGCCACGATCAGTACGAAGGCCAGCCAGACCCGTTCATTGCGCCAGAAATGGCCCAAGGCACTGGCCACGGGGCCGGGCTGGGGCAGGGTATGGTCTGTCATGTCGATATCCCTAGAAAAGTCGTTATTTTGAACATGGGCGCGTCACGCCGCATCGGTCACGGCGGGCAGCCCCGCGCAGCAATCGGTCAGCAAGAAGTCCAGCACATGGCGCAGTTCGTCGGTGCGGGCCGCTGTGCGCACCTCGCGCCCGTGGCGGGTCTGGGCGATCAGCCCGGCATCTTTCAGGCTGCGCAGATGGTGGGCAAGCGTCGACAGCGGCATGTCCAGATGCGCGGCGATTTCGCCCACCAGCAACCCATCGGGACCGGCGCGCACCAGCAGGCGGAACACGTTCAGCCGGGCGGTGTGGCCAAGCGCGGCCAGCGCTATGGCGGCGGAATCGGGTGTCATATTCATATGCTCAAAATAACCAAAAATCTGGTTATGTAAAGATGTTTCCTGTCTGCGGCCCCGTTGCCCATAGTCGCGCAAGAAATGCAAAGAAACCCCCGGCCTTTGCGCAAGTTTGCGGCCATTTTGGCATTGACCCGCCGGGCATCGGCGCTTACTTTCTCGGCACGCTCAGGCAACGGATGGCGGCAATGCGGAACGCACTTGTAATCGTAGTAGGAAAGACGCGCATGGGCCGGTGACGGACTTCCCAAATGGACCCCATGCGCCCCCGAAACACCGGGGGCTTTTTTATTGCCGCAACCCGCGCTAAAGCGCAGTTGACATGACGGTGGATGGAGCAAGCGATGACACGTCAGATGACCGGCGCCAAGATGGTGATAGAGGCCCTGAAAGATCAGGGTGTGGACGTGGTGTTCGGCTACCCGGGTGGCGCGGTGCTGCCCATTTACGACGAGATGTTCCAGCAAAACGATATCAAGCACATTCTGGTGCGCCACGAACAGGGCGCGATCCACGCCGCCGAGGGCTATGCGCGGTCCACCGGCAAACCGGGTGTGGTGCTTGTCACGTCCGGCCCCGGTGCCACGAACACCGTCACCGGCATTGTCGATGCGCTGATGGACTCGATCCCGATTGTCGTGCTGTCCGGACAGGTGCCGACCTTCGTGATCGGATCGGATGCGTTCCAGGAGGGGGATACCGTCGGGATTACCCGCCCCTGCACCAAGATGAACTGGTTGGTGAAGGATACCGACAAGCTTGCGGGCACCATCCATGAAGCGTTCCACGTCGCCACGCATGGCCGCCCCGGCCCGGTGCTGGTCGATATTCCGAAAGACGTGCAATTCGCCACCGGCACCTATACCGAGAAGGCCGAGACGCGCACCACGCATTATGCCCCGCGCACCAAGGGCGATCCGGAGCTGATTGCCCGCATGGTCGAGCTGATCGAAACCGCCGAGCGGCCCGTGTTCTACACGGGCGGCGGGGTCATCAACTCGGGCGACCGCGCCACGCAAATCCTGCGCGACTGGGCAGAGGCGACGGGGTTCCCTGTCACATCCACACTGATGGGCTTGGGCTGCTACCCGGCCAGTGGCAAGGCGTGGCTGGGCATGTTGGGCATGCACGGCACCTACCAGGCCAACTGGGCGATGCATGATTGCGACCTGATGCTGAATATCGGTGCGCGCTTCGACGACCGGATCACGGGCCGCATCAACGCGTTCAGCCCGGACTCGACCAAGGTTCATATCGACATCGACCCGTCGTCCCTGAACAAGGTCATCCATACGCATGTGCCGATTGTCGGCGATATTGCCGACGTGCTGGAAGAGGCGTTTGCGCTTTGGAAATCGCGCGGTGCGAAAGTGAACCGCGAGGCGGTTTCGAAGTGGTGGACCCAGATCGACGAATGGCGCGCGGTGAAT
>JAAAPG010000174.1 GCA_009908405.1 Alphaproteobacteria bacterium
CTGGCGGCATGGGCCTATTCGGTGGAACCCATTCGCGCGAAACGCTCGGGCTGGTGGGGGCCGGGGCTTGTCGGTCTTAGCTACGAAGCTTTGCCATGGTTCACCGGCGCCGCGGTGATCGCCGCGGGCGCGCCTCGGTTCGAGATCGTGGCGATTGCGCTGCTTTACGGGCTGGGCGCGCATGGCATCATGACAATCAATGATTTCAAGGCCATAGAGGGCGACCGCCAGATGGGCCTGCGCTCGTTGCCGGTCACGCTTGGCCCTGTCAACGCGGCCACGGTTGCAGGCACCGTGATGGTGCTGGCGCAGCTTGTTGTCGTCTGCTTGCTGGTGATCTGGGGCAAGCCCCTTCATGCCGCCGTGATCGCACTCGGCATCGGCGTGCAGATCTGGGCGCTTGCTCGCTGGCGCACGGACCCCGCAAAACTGGCGCCGTGGTTCAACGGCACCGGCGTCGGCCCCTATGTTCTGGGCATGATGGTGGCCGCGTTCGCACTTCAAGGACTGCCCACATGACACTGAGCTGGCTGCAAATTTTCCGTCTTGGCCTGGTGCAGGCCGCGCTTGGCGCGATCGTCGTGCTGATGACCTCGACCCTCAATCGCTTGATGGTGGTGGAACTGGCGTTGCCCGTGGTGCTGCCCGGCGCGCTGGTCGCGCTGCATTACGGCGTGCAGATCACCCGCCCGCAATGGGGCCACTTGGCCGACCAGGGTGGCAACCGTACCCGCTGGATCATCGCGGGCATGGTTTTGCTGGCGCTTGGGGGCGTGGGCGCGACGCTGGCCATTCCGCTGCTGGAAAGCAACCTCGCGCTGGGGCTGGCCGTGTCGGTCGTGGCCTATGCCGTGATTGGCTTGGGCGTGGGGGCCTCCGGCACATCGCTACTGGCGCTGCTGGCCACCGCAACCGCCGAGCGCCGCCGCCCGGCGGCCGCCACGATCACGTGGCTGATGATGATCGCGGGCATTGCCATAACCGCCATCACGGCGGGAAAGTTCCTGGACCCCTACAGCCATGCAAGGCTTCTGGTGGTCGTGTCGGTCATATGCGCCGGCGCAGTTGCTTTGACCACTTTGGCCGTCTGGGGCATTGAACGCCGCGTCATCGCGCGCCCGGCCCCCGCGCCGCAAAGCTTCCGCGACGGGATGCGCGACATCTGGGCGGACCGTGCCGCGCGGCATTTCACCTTTTTCGTGTTCCTGTCCATGAGCGCCTATTTCATGCAGGAACTGATCCTCGAGCCCTATGCGGGGTTGGTGTTCAACTTCACCCCCGGCCAATCGACCAGTATGTCGGGCGCGCAGAATGGCGGCGTGTTCCTTGGCATGGTGCTGGTCGGCGTGGCCGCGACGGGCCTGCGGCTTGGCAGCCTGCGCCACTGGGTCATGGCCGGGTGCGGCGGGTCGGCTCTGGCGCTGATCGCGATTGCCGGGGCCAGCACCTGGGCCTTGCCCCTTGTG
This sequence comes from Alphaproteobacteria bacterium, assembly GCA_009908405.1. Lineage (GTDB taxonomy): Bacteria > Pseudomonadota > Alphaproteobacteria > Rhodobacterales > Rhodobacteraceae > Roseinatronobacter. Next base: position 1,467 of record JAAAPG010000174.1, read on the forward strand.
CCGCTGGTGGTCACGCTTGGCTTCTTTAACGGCATGTTCGCGGTCGCGGCCATCGGGTCGATGATGCAGCTTGCCGGTGAAGGGGCAGACAAGCGCGAGGGCGCGCGCGTGGGCCTGTGGGGCGCGAGCCAGGCCATCGCGGCGGGGTTCGGCGGGCTGACGGGCGCGGCGCTGGTGGACGTGGCGCGCAGCCTCTTGCCCGTGGCCGATGCATTCGGCGCGGTGTTCCTGTTCCAGGCAAGTCTTTTCATCGCGTCGGCTTACCTCGCCGCGCGCATCATGACCACGCCCGCTCCGGCGGCGCTGGTTCCGGGAGAATAATCCATGACATATGATGTTTTCGTTGTTGGCGGTGGTCCGTCGGGCGCGACGGCCGCCGATGACCTGGCGCGCGCCGGGCACAAGGTGGCGCTGCTGGACCGGGCCGGGCGCATCAAGCCCTGCGGCGGCGCGATCCCGCCACGCGCGATTGCCGATTTCGACATTCCCATGAGCCAAGTGGTCGCGCAGATCACCACGGCGCGGATGATCTCTCCAACCGGGCGCGCGGTGGATATACCGATTGAAAACGGCTTCGTCGGCATGGTCGATCGCGAGCATTTCGACGAATTCTTGCGCGCGCGGGCGGCGGAACACGGGGCAGAGCGGCTGACCGGCACCTTCCTGCGCGTGGAGCGCGACGCGGATGGCACCCATGTCGTCTGGCGCGACAAGGCCACCAAAGAGGAACGCCGCAGCGCCACCAAGCTGGTGATCGGCGCGGATGGTGCGCGCTCGAATGTCGCCAAGGCCGAAGTGCCGGGCGGCGACAAGATCCCCTATGTCATCGCCTACCATGAAATTATCAAGGCCCCGCCCGCGAACGACCAATACAACCCCGACCGTTGCGACGTGATCTATGACGGCCGCATCTCGCCCGATTTCTACGGCTGGGTGTTCCCGCATGGCACAAGCTGCTCTGTCGGCATGGGCACGGAACGGCCAGAGGCGGACCTGAAAGCCGCCACCGCCGATCTGCGCGCCATGTCGGGCCTGAGCGGTTGCGACACCATCCGCCGCGAAGGCGCACCCATCCCGCTGCACCCGATGGACCGGTGGGACAATGGCCGCGACGTGGTGCTGGCGGGCGATGCGGCGGGCGTGGTGGCGCCAAGCTCGGGCGAGGGGATTTATTACGCCATGGTCGGCGGGCGCGTGGCCGCCACGGCGGCGCAAGCCGCGCTGGCATCGGGCAAGCCCAAGGATCTGGCACTGGCCCGCAAGCTGTTCATGCGCGAACATAAAACTGTGTTCAAAGTGTTGCGCTCGATGCAGGATGCTTATTACAAGTCCGACGACCGGCGCGAACGGTTCGTCAGCCTGTGCCACGATATCGACGTGCAACGCCTGACATTCGAGGCTTATATGAACAAGAAACTGGTCGCCGCGCGCCCCATGGCGCATCTGCGCATTGGTGTGAAAAACCTGTTACACCTA
>JAAAPG010000267.1 GCA_009908405.1 Alphaproteobacteria bacterium
CGGGACGCGCATATCCGGTGCGCGATGTAATGTATGATTGTCAGATTGCTGACCGACCTGCGGGCCGACCTTGTCGACACGACGTCCGCCGTGGCGCGTGGCGCGTTGTCACGTATCGCACCCAAAGGGGTGGTGTTGCGCGACGCTGCCTACGGTTTGGCCGCGCGACGCTGGTATCGCACGCCAACGCTGGTCGGGGCCTGGACGGTGTCGATGCTGGCGGCCATGCCCGGATTGGGGTCATCGGTCGCGGACGCTACCATCACCGACGCGGCGCGCAGCGCATTGGTGCGCGCATCCGTCACCGCGTCCAACCCGACCAACCGGATCATGACACGGCTGTCCAATGACGCCGCACCGTCGGTGCGGATGGTGCGTCTTGACAGCCCGGACGCGGCTTACACGGTCGGGGATGCTCCGGGTGCGTTGATGTGGCTGAATGACAGATCGGGCCACGAGCCGCCCCGGGAGGTGGACCTCCGCCGCTTGCAGGTCGCGTGGCTGGGACAGTTCGCACCATTCGAGACCGAGCGCCCCCGCGCGCGCGATGCCAGGGTCGCGGGGTCAAGGTTGTCGACCAGTGGCGCAATCGTCGCATCCGGCGCGGCGGCGGCAGCACCCGACGTGACGCCTCCTTTGCGCAGTCTGCTGCCGGTGTCTCGCCCTGACGGGCTGTCACTGCGTGCTGTGCGCTATTCCCGGACGTGGCTGCGCAAGGTCGCGCTGCGTACGCCGTCGAATGACGAAGCCTGCCTTGCCACGGCGATCTATCACGAAGCGCGTGGAGAATCGCTGAAGGGCCAATTCGCCGTGGCGGAAGTCATCCTGAACCGGGTTGCGTCGCGCCAGTTTCCCAACAGCATATGCGGTGTCGTGTTCCAGGGGGCGACCGGAGGGCGCGGCGGTTGCCAGTTCAGCTTCGCCTGTGATGGAAAATCCGACGCCTTGCGCAATCGGGGGTCCGCTGACCTGGCGCGTCGGATCGCGCAGGTCATGGCCGATGGCGGGCAGAGCGGTTTGACCGCCGGTGCGTTGTATTTCCACACCACGGCAGTAAGCCCCTCTTGGTCGCGGCGGTTTACCCGGACCACGCAGATCGGGTCGCATCTTTTCTATCGTGGCTAAGCGCCGCGCGGCGTGTCGCCGTGTCGCAATGGGGCAGCCATGCGGCGTAATCACCCGTTGTTGCCCGCCGACAAGCGGTTAAGACTGCGCGTGATGCAGACCCGGAAAGCCCGCTTGCCATGACCACCGATATCCGCCTTGCCTTTGCCCATCCCGAAGCGCGCGCAGAGGCGTCCGCCCCGGCCGACCCGCGCGACCGCATTTCGTTGCGCGATCATCTGGAAGAAGTTGAGATCGGTGCGTTCCAGGCCGAACGCGGCGTGCGCCAGCGGTTGCGCTTCAACGTGGTCGTCGAGCTGCGGCCTCATCCCGAACCGCTGGAAGACGATGTCGACCGCATCCTGTCCTATGACCGGATCACGGAGGCGATTTCGGCGGCCTTGGCGGAAGAGCGTCTGAACCTGCTGGAAACCCTCTCCGAACGCGTTGCCGCGCGGGTCTTGCTGGAACCTCAAGCGATGCGGGTGTTCGTGCGGGTCGAGAAGCTGGACCGCGGGCCGGGCGCGCTGGGGGTCGAGATCGTGCGCACCCGCGCCGCGGCCCCATTGCGCGAGGTCACAGCGAGCGGACAGGAAGAAGCGGTGCATCCGCTGGTGGTGTATCTGGACAATGCGATGATCGCGTCCGACGCGTTCTCCGCGCGGCTGGATGCGCTGCAAGCGCGCGGCGCGCCGGTCATTCTATGCGTTGGCATGCCGCCCGAAGGCGCGCCAGAGGTCGGGTCGCGGCCCGTGCAGCGCCGGATTGACCTGTTGGCGATCGAGCAGAACGCCTGGCGGCTGGCCGCGCGGGATTCGCGTTGCGTGGTGGTTGCCAGCCGGACAGAGATCGACTGGGCCATGAAGCAAGGCCAGATGATCGTGTGGGCGCCGTCGAAATTGATCCTCGATTCCACCGACAGCCCCGACTGCTCGCCGCGCGACGGGGCGGCGCTGGCGCTGTGGTTGGCAGAGCATATGGCGGCAGAGCGGTTTCTGGCCCCGGACGGGCTGGAAGTGCCGCGCGGCAGCCACATGATCGTGGAACGCGTCTGATCGGGCTTGCGCCGAATGTGCGTCTGCGGCACCACGGGTGCATGATCTATCGCCTGCCATTGCTGCGTCACGCGGCCTTGTCCCCGGACTCTGCGCCTGTTTTTCGCGGTCAGTCGGCCCTCCGGGTCTGCGGGGTGCAAGAGCTGTCGCGCACGGGCCATGTGACCGACCGCGCGCTCGACCCGCAACGCGATGCCATGTTCCAGACGCCGCCCGCGCCCATCGCGGGGCTTGCGCTGACACGCCCGGCGCTGATGGGGATCGTCAATGTCACACCGGACAGTTTTTCCGACGGGGGTCGCTTTGCCCAGCATGACGAGGCGGTTGCGCACGGGATGCGCTTGCTGGACCAAGGGGCCGACATCCTTGATATCGGCGGCGAATCGACGCGGCCCGGCGCCGCAGAGGTCGCGATTGACGTTGAAATCGCGCGCACCGCGCCGGTCATCGCCGCCTTGCGCGCGCAGGGCGTGCGGGTGCCCATTTCCATCGACACGCGCAAGGCGGCCGTGGCGCGGGCCGCGCTCGACGCCGGGGCCGATATCGTGAATGATGTTTCAGCCCTGACATGGGATCGTGACATGGCGGGCGTGGTTGCCGAGGCCGGGGTGCCGGTGTGCCTGATGCACGCGCAGGGCACCCCGCAAACCATGCAAAAAGACCCGAAATACAATGACGTACGCTTCGATGTTCATGATTGGCTGATGGCCGCGCTCGCGCGGGCAGAGGCCGCTGGCATCGCCCGTGAGCGCGTTATCCTTGACCCCGGAATCGGGTTCGG
>JAAAPG010000209.1 GCA_009908405.1 Alphaproteobacteria bacterium
GCACACGCCGTGCCAGATTGCCGCCGATTGCCTTGTGATCCGCCAAGACCACGTTCTGGAAGCGATGCTGGCCAAGTTGGGCGCCGATGTCACGCCTGACACGCGACCGTTTACGCCCGAAGGTGGCGCGTATGGCATGGGGCGCACGATGGGGCATAGCCACGGGCATTCGCACGATGAACATGACCACCATCACCACGCCTGACACCTCCGCGCTGCTGTCGTTGGTCCAATGGCTGTCCCCGGCCTTTCCGACCGGGGCATTTGCCTATTCGCATGGGTTGGAACAGGCGGTGGTGATGGGTGACATCGTCGATGCCGACACTTTCGCGGCTTGGTTGGCCGCCATTCTGGACCATGGAACAGGCTGGAACGACGCGGTGCTCCTGGCCTGCGCCTTGCGCGCGGATGCGGATTTCGCAGTACTTGGCCAAACCGCCCGCGCGTTGGCCGGCAGCGCCGAGCGGTTACGCGAAACGACCGAACAAGGCGCGGCCTTTGCCATGGCGCGGGGGCAGATGGGGCAGGCGGATGCGGTGCCAGAGGCGCTTCCGGTGACGGTCGGCCGCGCGGCTTGCGGCTTGGGCCTGCCCGCGCAAACCGTGATCGCGGTCTTTCTGCACGCCTTCGCCAGCAACCTGACCTCTGCCGCCGTGCGCTTCGTGCCACTGGGGCAGGCGGCGGGGCAAAAGGTCCTTGCCGCGCAGCACGCCCGGATTGCCGCCTTGGCACAGCGCGCGGCGGGCGCGACACTCGATGCCTTGGCAAGCGGCGCCTTTCGGGCCGAGCTTTTCGCCATGGCGCATGAAACCCTGGAAGTAAGGATATTCAAGACATGAGCAACGGACCTTTGCGTGTGGGTATCGGCGGGCCTGTCGGTGTCGGCAAAACCACCCTGACCGAACAGTTGTGCCGTGCCTTGGTCGCGCGCTGTTCCATGGCGGTCGTGACGAATGACATCTACACCCGCGAGGATGCCGAGGCGCTGATGCGCGCCCAGGTGCTGCCCGTAGACCGCATTCGCGGGGTTGAAACCGGCGGCTGCCCGCATACCGCCATCCGCGAGGATGCGTCGATCAACCTGTCGGCCATTGCCGATCTGACCGGGGCCTTCCCCGATCTGGACCTTGTGCTGATCGAATCGGGCGGCGACAACCTGGCGGCGACCTTCAGCCCGGAACTGGCCGACCTGACCATCTATGTCATCGACACGGCGGCAGGGCAGGACATTCCGCGCAAACGCGGGCCCGGTGTGACGCGCTCGGACATGCTGGTGGTGAACAAGACCGACCTTGCCCCCCATGTTGGCGTCGACCCGGCACTGCTGGAGTCGGATACACAAGCCGCACGGGGCGCGCGCCCCTATGTCATGGCAGAGCTGCGGCAAGGACGCGGTATCGATGCAATCATCACCTTTCTGGAGCGCGAGGGCGGGTTGCGCCTGGCCACGCGCGCGGCCTAAGCCGTCACGGATTGTGCGCTGACGACGCGGTTGCGCCCGGATTGTTTGGCGCAACGCAGGGCGGCGTCGGACGCTTCGATCAGCCGCTGTAGCTCGTCGGTTTGAACCGGTGCTTGCGCATGGCCATGCAGCGAAATCCCGACCGATGCCGTGACATGCAAGGGTTTTTCGGACCCTGGAACCGTGTAAGGCAGGTCGCCGATCCGCGCGCAAAGCCGCTCGGCCACCTGGCGGGCCTCGGACAGGCTGGCTTCGGGCATGGCTAGCAGAAACTCCTCGCCGCCGTAGCGGCAGAGAATGTCGTCATGGCGCAGATCCTGCCGCATACGGTGTGCCACCTGGCGCAGTATTTCATCCCCGGCATTGTGCCCATGACGGTCATTAATGCTCTTGAAGCGGTCCAGATCGATCAGCAACAGCGCGACACCGCATTCCGTTTGCCCGACCAGATGCGCAAGCTTTGCCAAACCGTGGCTGCGATTGTGCAACCCTGTCAGCGGATCGAAGGCCGCAAGACCAAGCTGGTTTTCGAGCGTGCGGCGCTGGGCATCCGACCGGAGCTTCTGGGCCACGGCCTTTTCCAGCCGCAGCCGGGCTTCCGCCCGGTCGAGGGGCAGCATCAGGATATCCGCCGCGCCCAGATCCAGCGCCATGGCCGCATCGGCGCGATTGTCCGGCGGCAGAATCAGGCAGATCTCTGCATGGCGCGTGGCGGTGCGCGACCGCAGCTCGGCGATGACATGCAAACCCGAACGGGCCATGGCATCGGGGGTGATGACGAACAGGTCCGGCGCTTGGCGCGGGTCATCCAGCCCCAGAGCCGCGGGGACCGTGATATCGTCCAGCCGCGCCTCGGGCCAGATCGCGGCCATGGATGAAAGCCAACCTTGGCGCGTGCCTGCATGGCCCGTGACAATGGACATCCTGGGGTTGCGGATGAAGGGCGCGGCACTTTCCGCCAGCCCCGTTTGCAGCGCGGTGTTGGGGTGATCGCGCCATTCGTTATGGCGCGCGACATTGCGCAACAGGCTGCGTATCCGGCCCAGCAGATAGGTTTCGTCCAGCGGTTTTGACATGAAATCATCCGCGCCAGCCGCCAAGGCACCAAGCCGGTGTTCATGGTTCGAATTCGCGGAAAACAGGATAACGGGGATATCGCGCGTTACCGGGTCCGCGCGCATGGCCTGACACACGGCCAGCCCGTCCATATCGGGCATGTGATAGTCCAGCAACACAAGGTCAGGCCGGTGTTCGTGCAACAGTCGCAGCGCGGCTGCCCCACCATTGGCCGTAATCGTGCGGTAACAGGCCGACGCCAGCTTGCCGCACAAAACGGTGCGGTTCAAAGAGAGATCATCTACAATCAGGATCAGCCCTGCCATAATCGTCGTATTCCTTGGGTAAAATGTGCTTTTGAACCGTAGCGCCGAATTGGTTAACAAAGCCTTTAACGAAGCGGCTGGATCTGGAGGGTGC
>JAAAPG010000133.1 GCA_009908405.1 Alphaproteobacteria bacterium
GATCTCGCGCCCACGGCTGCCAGTAACCGTCACGAACGCCCCGATGCTCCGCACCATCAACCCCTGCCTTGCCGCTTGTTGTGTGCACGCACTACGCAATTCTGATGTCGATGGTTTTGGAGGTTTGCCCGAGATCTCGGTTTCCGGCTCCAGCGTCAATTGGCAGCCCGCGACTGCAAGAGTACAGACGAAGATGAACGAGTTTCTCAGCATAGCAAAGCCCCCCATTGCAAAAACTATACTGTTGTAGTTCCGATTATCAAAAGATAATTTGATCGCGGCCTATCCGGATGCGCGGACCGAAGGCCTACAAGCGGTCTTGCACGCGGTTCAGGATGTGACTGGATTTCCGGCAGCGTGCTCTCCCGCGACTGTGGGCGTTTCCCGGATCCGGCCGGCTCCCTGTGTGCTTGACACCCTACCGGAACCAGCACATCAATACCCTGGTGTGCGGCAAGACCGTCGCGGGGCCGCTGTTCGAGTTGTAAAACTCCTGATCGGATATCGCGCAATCCAAATCCAGCGGAGCTCGTAGGCATGATTACCGCGTATGAAGCGCACGAGGGGCAACTTGCCGAGATCGATGCCGCAGGCGAGAAGTTGTCGACCGCTGTCTGGCTGGACTTGTTCACACCCACCCGCGCGGAAGAGCGACGCGTCGAAGAGCTTGCCGGGCTGGACCTGCCGACGCGCGCAGACATGGAAGAAATCGAGTTGTCTTCGCGGCTCTATGCATCCGACGGCGCCGTGTTCATGACCGCGACCATTCCGGCGCGTGCGGACGGTGACGATCCCGATATGCAGCCGGTCAGCTTCGTGCTTCTGCCAGACCGGCTTGTCACGGTGCGTTATCACCACCCGCACCCGTTCCGAGTGATGCCTGCCCGCGCGGAGAAAGGTGCGGTCGCCTGCACCGGGTCGGAAGATATCCTGCTGACGCTTTTGGAAGCAGTGGTCGATCGGGAAGCCGACATTCTCGAGCGCTCCGGCCGGGAGATCGACGATCTTTCGCGTGCCGTATTCAAGAACAGCGGTGCCGCACCCGGCAAGGGCACGGGATTTCGGGAAATCCTGGAGGCGATCGGGCGCAAAGGCGACCTCGTCTCGAAAATCCGCGACAGCCTTGCGACACTCGACCGACTGGCAGGCTATTTCAACCTGATCGCGGCGGAACGCAAACTTGACCGGGTTTTGCGCGACCGGACCAAGACGCTGGCGCGCGACATCAGGTCCATCGCCGAACATGCGGGGTTTCTCGCGGGAAAAATCACGTTTCTCCTCGATGCAACGCTCGGTCTCATCAACATCGAGCAATCCAACATCATCAAGATATTCTCCGTCGTGGCATTCGTCATGTTGCCACCAACGCTGATCGCCTCGGTATACGGCATGAATTTTGACTACATGCCGGAACTGGGGTGGCGTTTCGGCTACCCCGCAGCGCTCGGGCTCATGGTTCTGTCGGCAGTTCTGCCCTACCTTTATTTCAAGCGCCGGGGATGGCTCAGGTAGGGATAGCGCCACGACGGTCACACCCGGCACAGGAATGGCCCGGCGGCTGGGTGACCTGAACTCGGGGCGCGATATAGTTCTGCGCGTAAAAGGCATGTCCATGTCCCGGCGACGCACCGAGGGAAAGCGCTATGTCGAGGACCAATTGAAGTTGCGTCAAGAAGGGTGCGAAGCGCATGTGTTCCGACGCATCCTCGGCAGCACCCATGGACTGCCGGGCTCTCGTGCGTTCTGTACATAGTTCCAGAACCGCGAGGAAAATGGCGGACCGGCCCGGTAGGTCCCATCGATGAAATCGTCGACCAGCCGAAAGAGGTTTGTGGCGTGCATTGACGACAATGCACCAAGGCTGAGACCGTGGACATACAGACGCGGTCGTTCGTCTCGCGGCTGGGTCTTCCAGAAATCGTGGATCACCTCGAGCGTTTCAGTTGCCTGCTCAAGTCCGGTTTGCAAAGCCCCTCCCTGCGCGTTGCTGCCGTTCGTCCATGCAGCGGCGAAGGTCGGCTCTCCGCCCACACCCTCACCCCAACCGCGCCTCCACACCCCCACAGACCAGCTTGCCTCATAGGGGATCACCGCGTCGTTGACGTCGTCTTGCGGGTGGTGCAGGCCCGGCCCCGCCTCCAGCACGAGACAGACGCTGCGGCCATCTGCAAGCGCCAGCGCCCCCACCCCCCGAAACCGCGTTCCCATCCTGCGCGGCTTGCGCTATGGCTACGGCATGTCAACGTCGCTGCCCACCCTTTCCGATGACCAGTCCCAGGCTTGGGCGCGCGTGTCCGCCGCGCTTGACGACGCGGGGATCGACCTCGACACCGGCCAGACCGGCCCGCTGCCCGACACACGCGGCACGGTGCTGGCGATCACCGGCAAGGCGGGGTCGGGCAAGACATTGCTGCTGGCCGGGCTGACCAAGGCGCTGACCGCCGCGGGGGTCGAGATTGTCACCGGCGAATACGAACCGCGCCGCAAGCGCGACCGCCGGTCGCTGGCGGTGCTGGCACCCACCAACAAGGCGGCGTCGGTGCTGCGCGGGCGCGGCGTGCCCGCCACCACCCTGCACCGCATCCTCTATTCCCCGGTTTACGATCCGGAATATGAAAAGATCGCCGAATGGCTGGCGGGACAGGCCCCCCGCCCGACCATCGAGGGGCTGGACGACGTGGCGCTCGACCGCGCGGCGACCTTTTATGCGCAAACCCCCTCCATCCCCGGCGCACTGGCGGCGGCGGGCTTGCGCGGGTCCGATTTCATCACCGGCTGGAAGCGCCGTGACGACCCGCTCGATATCGGCTTCGTCGATGAAAGTTCCATGCTGGATCAGCGCCAGTTGGATGATCTGAAGGAACTGTTTGGCACGCTGGTTCTGTTCGGCGACCCGGCACAGCTTGCGCCCGTGGGCGGCGCGGGCGAGATGGTCTTCGACCACCTGCCCGGCCCGCAGAAAATGAATCTCGCCCGCATCCACCGGCAGGCCGCCGACAACCCCATCCTCGACCTGGCGCATGCTTTGGCCGATCCCGATCTGTCGTTTGAACAGTTCGAGGACCGCATCGCGGAGGCCGCGCGCCGCGACGACCGTGTTCACCTCGCCGAGCGGGTCAGCAGCGACCTGATGGCGCGCTCACCCGTTCTTGTCTGGCGCAACGCCACGCGGCTGCGGCTGATCCATGCGTTCCGCGCCGCGCATGGCGCCCCCGAAGATTCGCTTCTGCCGGGCGAACCGCTGATCTGCGACGGGTTGGAGCTGCCGCTGAAACACCGCGCCAAGCGCATCGACCTGGAAGCGCGCGGGCTGATAAAGGGCGCGCAGGTGGTCTATATGGGACCGGGCCGCAAACCGGGCTTTTCGCGCCTGCACATCTTCGGCGCGCCCGACCCGCAGATCTCGGTCGCCTCGATCGTCAAGATCGAAAAAGACCCCAACGAAGACCCGTTCATCCCGTTTGCCGCCGCCATGGGGGCGGCGTTTGTCCATGGCGCGGCCTGCACCATCCACAAGGCGCAAGGCTCGCAATGGCCCGAAGTTCAGGTCTTCGCCCCCGACCTCTTTGCGGCGGCGCGCGCGGGGCGCTCCGAGGGCGGTATCGCGCTTTGGAAACGGCTCGCCTATGTCGCGATCACGCGCGCGGAAAGCCGGCTGCATTGGGTTATCCGCAACCGTTTGGCGCGGCCCAAAACCCCGCTGACCACAGAGGATCTGGGCCAGGAACCTACCCCCCTGACGCTTCAGGCAGAATAACCCTTTCTTCTTCATCCTGCCCCAAATACTGTGAGGGCGCAAACAGCCGCCTTGCGGGGCTGCTGAAGGGGCAGAACCCCTAGATATCAACGTCCGGAGGCCCGATGCGCTGCGTTTTCGTCCAGTTCCGCTGTATTCCCGGTCAGACCTACAAGGTCGCCGACGCGATCTATGACCGCGAGGTGGTGTCGGAACTCTATTCCACATCCGGCGACTACGACCTGATCGCCAAGGTCTATATTCCGGAAGGCAAGGATGTCGGCCATTACCTGTCAGAGGCGCTGTTCGACATCCCCGGTATCAGCCGGACGCTCACCACCATGACCTTCAAGGCGTTCTGACCGCGCAAGGATCGCCGCTATCACCGCCCCCTGCGCGCGCAGGAACCGCATGTCGCCGGCAGGCGGGGGGGACGCTTGCCCCGTCGCCACGCTCATCAAGGTGCCATTGCCATGCAGCGGATGCGCCCGGCCGTGGCGCAGGCGGAACCGATCCGCGCGGGTGGCGGCGTCCAGCATCTCCGCCAGAACCCCGTCCCACTCTGCCCCCGGTTGCGCCAGCAGCACGCGCGCCGCGGCAAGGATATCGCCTGGCGTCACCGGGCGCATGGCCTGCCCCCAAGGCCGCGCGCGCCCCGGAGCGCGAGCGACGCCGCGCGCGCGGCGGCGCGGGGTGGGCGGGTGGGCGCACCGGGGCGCGCGCGTCTCACAGCCCCACCTCGACCCGCGCGAACGGCCCCGGCCCGGTCACGTCAGAAACTTGCGCCACCTCGACCGCGAAGGCCACGCCCGCACCATCCGCGGCCTGCATCGCGGCGCTGTAGATGAACTCCGGCGCATCCAGCGTTTCTTCGCGCAGCACCGTGCCGCCTTGGCGCACCCTTAACAAGTAACGCTCGTAGGCTTCCGCAAGGGGTGCTTCGGCGGTGCCCCAGGGATCGCCGCCTTCACGGGTGCGGCGCACCCATGCGAGTTCCACGTCGCCCCCGGGGCGCGTCTGTGCGCGCAGATGCGCGGGGCGATAGGGCCGCAAGCCCACACCTTCCGCCGTCAGCGTGAAATCACGCTGGCTGGCATCATCGAGGCTGCGCGCAGCCGGTCCGATGCGATAGGCGCGCTCCAGCCCCAGCGCATCGCGGGGCAGGTCGATTTGCGCCAGCCGGGCATCCAGCACGACCACCAGCGACCCTTCGGGCCAGGCATCGGGCATAACCCCGTCGCTGCCCTGCTGGCCGCGCAGCCGATGGCGCAGCGCGTAGGTGTCGGGGGCGATCAGCTCTGCCTGGGCAAATTGCAGGACTTCCCAGTCGCTTCCCTGCCCGATGGCCAGCATATTCGCCCCGCCCAGCACATCCAGCGCGCTGACCGAATGCAGCGCCCCGCGCAACATGCGCACGCGCAAATCCGGGCCATTGTCCCAGCGTCCGGGCGCTGCGGCGTCGAGGACGGTTTCGGTCACACCGATCCATGCGGGCGACGCGATCAGCGCTTCGAGCACGAATTGATCCTCGCCCGCGCGATGGTGCAGCGCGACCGCGCCCGGCCAGGCGCGTGCGGAGACGGCCAGCCACGGGGCATGGTCGATCTCTGCGCCGGGGATCAACGGCAGATCAAGCACCACGGGCTGCACCGGGCCGGGCGCGGAATAGCCCATGCCCCGGCGCGTTCCAAGACCCGTGTCACCAAAGCCGTAAACGCCCGGCTCGACGCGCGTCGCTTCCATTTCGCGCGGGCCCGACAGCGTGGTGCGGTCGATGCGCCAAAGCGACTCGCCATGGTCGGTTGTCACCGCGACCACATCGCCCGCGCCGATCCCGCTGGACGGCGGCAGCGCGAAGCGCGCGCCGTCACGCGCCACGCGCGCCTCGGTCAGCCAGCGCTCCGCGATCAGCCGCGCCTCGCCATCGAGCAGCACCAGCGGCAAGTCCGACCCGGCCGCGCGCGCCGAACTGGCATCGGGGAACACGGCTTCGGCCGTGCGCAGATCGAAATCACCGCCTTCGGTGACATAACCAAGCCGCACGCGCCCGGCATCATCGGCTTGCGGGGCACGTATCCGGGTCAGATCGCCACCATCTGCGCGCACCATGTCAGCCATGTCCAGCCGCGCCACGGCGCGCCCATCGCGCGAGGCGAACCGCAACCGGCCATCGCGTTCGACCGCGTCCACGCCATAGGCCAGCATGAGCGATTGCAGCATCGCGCGCGGGCTGTCGGTGGAGGGCACGGCCATGCCCCGCACCACGCCGTGCACGCGGCTGACATCGACCGCGCCAAGCCCCGCGCGCGCGCAGATTTCCGCGATCACGGCGTCTAGGGGCTGGGCAGTCGCGCGCCCGGTCACCCAATGGCCGCGCTGCCAGTTCTCGCCATCGGCCCAAAGCGCGGTATTGCCGGGAAACCACGGATAGGGCCGCACGTCCCACGCCCAGAGATGCGCGCGGGTCAGGTCCACCATCGGGCCTTGGTAGAATTCCGACACCGGGTTGTGGGCCGGGTTCGACCAGTAGCGATTGACCGCGCGCACGTATTGCATCTGGATCGTGTCATCGCGCCAGCCGCGTGAGAAATACGGCGCGAAGCTTTCCGACGATTTCGGGTCCAGGAACACGTTGGGCTGGTTGGTGCCCCGGTCGATGGCCGCGCAGCCGTATTCGGTGAACCAGATCGGTTTCGAGCGCGGCTCCCACGCGGTTTTTTGCGCCGCGCGCACGCCGCCCACCCGGTCGTGATGGTCGTTTTCCCACCAGCCGCGAATGTCCTTGTAGCGCCAGATCCAGTCCTCGCGCCATTCGCTGTCATCCCGGATGGGGGTGCGGCGCTGCTGCTCGCGGTCAAGTTGGCTGGCGTAGAACCAGTCATACCCTTCGCCCCCGGCGACATTCGCGGTCAGGTAATCGAGGTTGTAGATACTGTCCCAACCCGCATCGGCATGCTCGGTGCCATCGCGCCAGTCCGACAGCGGCATGTAATTGTCGATGGAGACCGCGTCGATATTGGCATCGGCCCAAAGCGGGTCGAGATGGAAGAAGCGGTCGCCCTCGGGCGTGATATAGCCGAAATATTCCGACCAGTCGGCGGCATAGGTGATCTTGGTGTCCGGCCCCAGCAGCGCGCGCACCTCGGCGGCCAGATCAACCAGCGCGGCCACGGCGGGAAAGCTGTTGCCCGCGCCGCGGATTTGCGTCAGCCCGCGCATTTCAGAGCCGATGCAGAACGCATCCACCCCGCCCGCCGCCGCGCACAGCGCCGCCTGGTGCAGTATGAACCGGCGATAGCGCCAGTCTTGCGGGCCGGAATAGGTCACGGTGCCTTGGGTGACGGTGAAATCGGCGGCGCTGGCCGTGCCGAAGAAATCGGCCACCTCGGCCTCTGCGGCGCTGGTGCCATCGGTGCTGCCCGCCTGCCCCGGTGCTTTCGCGGTCGTGATCCGCCCGCGCCATGGCAGCGCGGGTTGGTCCTCTGCATCCGAATACGGATCGGGCAAGCCGTTGCCTGCCAATTGCTCCATCAGGATGAACGGGTAATACACCACCTTCTGACCCCGCACCTGCAAGGCCGCGATGGCGTCCATCACGGCGCGGTCGGACGGTGTTCCGCCGTAGATCGGCGTGTCGTCCTCGATCGGCACTTGTGGCGTGGCGGCAGCGGCGCGCCCGGCCACGACCCAAGGGTACTCCGGTGCCTCGCGGTCGGGAAACTCGACCTTGGGTTCGATATGGCAAGATCCCGCGCGCAGGTCGGACCCGAACCACGACACGACCATCACGACGGACCGGCATTCGGGCAACTCGCGCCCCAGCGCGTCCAGACCGGCAAGGATATCGGGCTGACCGGTTGGGGAGTTCAGGTTCATCGGCGTGTCGGCCTGCGTGAACAACCCGGCAATCAAGGGCGGCAGCGGGATCGTCGAACCGCCTTCGCGGGCAAAGACGGGGCTGGTCGCATAGCTGAAATCGCCGGTCCCCGGCATCAGCGCCACCCCTTCGACCAACCCGGTCATGCCTTCGGGGTCGCCCACCGCGCGCATCACTTCGAAGGAAAGCTGCGGCACGCGATTGCCGAAGGCGCCAAGCTCCAGATCCTCGATCACCACGTAGGCGATACCGCGATAGGCAGGCGCCCGACCTGCGCCTTCGACGGACTCTATCAGCGGGTCGGGCAACTGGTCCTCGGCCCCGTTATACAGCCGGATGTTCAGGTCGGACGGCGCGATTTCCTGTCCATCGGCCCAGATCCGACCAATCCCCAGGATCGGGCCTTCGCACAGCGCCACACCCACGGAGATAGAGTAGCTGAATTCCCGCACCTTGGGCTTTTTGACCAGCTTGCCGCCCCCCCCGGTTTCCGAGACCGATTCCTGGAAATCGCTTGACCAGATGACCTGCCCGCCCAGCCGCACCCGGCCCCAGACCAGCGGCACGGGCGCGCCGTCCAAAGCGCCGGTGACGCGCAGTTGCTCGATCCGGCCCTGCTCTATGACCTGGCTGCCACCGCCCATCAGGCGTTGATCGATCACCCGGCCCAGGGTCGCGCCGACGGCACGGCCAATGACCATGCCCGACAACCCCAGAACGGCCCCCCCGAAACTGGAGCCGACAGCCGCGCCGACCGCGGAAAGCACAAGAGTAGCCATGGATCACCTATTCGTTTCTGAGGCGCGGGAATTCGAACCGCGCGATAATGCGCCGCGCCCAAGGGCGGCCAAGCGGCGCGCGCACCACGCCCGCGCGCGGGCAGGCATGGATAAAGCCCTGCCCGGCCCCGCATTGCACACCCAGATGTTTGGCCCGCGCATTCGGTGCGAGGCGAAACAACAAGACCTGACCGTCGCGGCAAATTGTGACCGGTCTCATGTGGCGTTCGAGCGCCTCTTGCAGCGGCTCGCCCGGTCCCGCCTCTGCCCAGGATGGGCCGTAGGGCGGCGGCAGCTCCGGCTCGGACCCGTAAAGGTCGCGCCAGATGCCCCGGATCAGGCCCAGGCAATCGGCCCCCGCGCCGCGCAGGCTGGCGCGGTGACGATAGGGCGTGCCCAGCCAGGTTTCTGCCAGCGTCACGGGATCAAGCATCATCCGCGCCATGGTCCGCCGGTATTGGGCTGTCCTGTCTTGGGATAGGCGGTCAGCCAGTCCTCGCCCGGAATATGCGGGAAACCGCGAAAGTTCAGGAAGTTGGCGAATTTCGTGCGGCAGGTTTCCGCCTGCTTGTCGCAGCCGGCTTCCAGTCGGAACATGTCACCGGGTGCCAGCGGCACGCGCAAACTGTCCCACAGCGTGATGCGCCGCAGCGCGCCTTCGGCGCGGTCGAGCCGGATCAACCCGACCAACCCCTCTGCCGCCCCCGACAGCGCGGTGATCCGGCCATGGGTGAACCAGCCCGGCGCGAATGTGTCGAGACCTGCAAAGATCAGCACATCCTCGGCCTGGTCGGTCAGAGCAACCGCGGCGGAAAACCCCGGCGCACTGGTGTCGAACCGGCAGGCGCCATCGCCCAGCACAGCCGAACAGGCCGCGTGATAGACACGCCCGCCCTGTTGGTTCAGCGCCTCGGACAAGCCGCGCAATTCGGCGCGGAACGCGTCGCCGGTGCGGGTGATCTCGCCCAAGCTGCCGCGAAACAGCACGCGGCGTTCGGCGGTGTTTTCCCAGTTCACCTCCCATATGGTCAGCTCCGCGCCGTCGTAGCGCCCGGCCATGATGTCGGATTCCGTCAGCCCCGCGTCGCGCAGCGCGCCCACGGCCTCGGAATTGTCCACGGCCAGCCCCGTGACCTGTTCCAACGCGCGCGCGGTCAGGCCCGCGTCGGCGCGAAAGGTGACGCCCTCGAAGCCCAGGTCGCGGTCGTGGTCGGTAAAGCCAAGGCTTGCGCCATCGGCGCGGGTCAGCGCCCAGGCGCGGGCAATGGTCGTGGTGCCGGTGGCAAGGTGGTCGGCAAGGGTCATATCCGCACCTCCAGCACCGGCACCGATGGCAGGCTGCCCGCCTTGAAACTGGCGACAGAGACCTGCACCAGATCACTGTCGAACCGCACCGGCACGTCGAATTCGAAGCCCGCGCGCACCTCTGCACCCACGTCCGGCGGGCGGGTGAACCTGACAATACCGGTTGTCGTATCGACCGTGTAATCGTCGCCCAAGGTCAGCGCGGTTTGCCCAACACCTGCCAGAACGCTGGCCGAAACGGGCTTGGTAACGGCGCGGTAGATGGTCTGCGCGCCCGAACTATACGCCTTGCGCAAAGCGAAATCGCGCGTCACGCCGTCGCCCGTGCCGATAAGTTGGTCGAACGCGGTGATCGGGCTGGACGCCATGGCAGAGCGATAATCGCCCCAATCCTTCCAGCGAAAGCCGTGCAAGCGGCCTTGGCGCGCCTCGAAAAACGCGATCATCGCTTCCAGATCGTCCAGCGCACGCAGGCCCGCGCCCGCGTCGTAGCGGCGGCGCGACCCGGCCCAGGGCGTGTTGCGTTCCTCGAACCCGTTGGCGAGTTCGACGATTTCCGTGCGCCGTTCCGGCCCGCCAAGCGCGCCGAAACTCAGATTGGCAGGAAAACGAATTTCATGGAAAGCCATGGGCTTGTCCCCTTATCTTCAAGCGTTGCGTTGAGAGCGTGACAGCAGGCGTCCCATCTGCGCGGCGATCTGGGTTTGCGAGCGTTCGAACCCCGCCACATCGGGGGTCGAGATGTTGAAGGTCACGTTCACCGGCTGGCCACCGCCGCCGCCCGCGCGCACGCCAAGCTGACCATCGGCCCCGCGTTGCAGCGGCAAAATCGCCTCTGGCCCCGCTTCGCCCATCAGCCCGGTGGTGCCGCCGCGCATCGGGAAAGCAGTCGCCTGAGAGACGACGCCGCCCTGCGCAAAGGGCATGATGGACGACATCGCGCTATTCATGCCCTGCGCCAAGAACCCACCAAAGGCGTTCTGCACGGGTTTCATCGCGGCGTTGTAGACGCTGTCGATCATGGTCTGGGCAATGCCGCGCAGCGCGTCTTGCAGGCGCATCCCGTCGAAGATGACACCGTCGAACGCGCGCCGCAGCCCGCCTGCGAAATTGCGCGACAGACCGTCCACCTCGCGGCCCGTGAAGGTCATGGTGCGGCCCAGGTTGCCCAATTCGCTGTCGAATTGCGCAACCAGACCATTGGTCTGTCCAAGGCGCTGTTCCAGTGCGGCGATCTGGGCTTCAAATTCCGTGGGCGTTGTCATCGGGCGTTCCTTTCGGCATGTCGGGGTAGCGCGCGGCCAGATCGTTCAGCCGGTCGCGGGTCAGCGGGCCAGAGCCAGCCTCCAGCCCCGCCATCAGCAGCAGTTCCGCAGGCGTCAGCGCCCAGAAATCGCGCGGGTGCAGGCGCAACTGGCGCAGGCCAAGCCGCATCAGCGCGGGCCAGTCGAGCGCGCTCATGGTGTCGCGAAGGCGCGGGCCAGGCAGAGTGCTGCGGCACGCGCGCAAGCGGGCATCCCGCCCGCGATCTCGACCGTCATCAGGTCCGCCGCGTTGCCCTGCCAGCCGCCACCGCGCAAACCGGCGACGATAATCGCCAGCACGTCGCGGCTGGCGATCTGGCCCGACTCCAGCCGGGTCACAAGGTCCAGCACCGATTCATTGTCCAGCCCCGTTTCCAGTTCAGCCAAAGCGCCAAGCGTCAGGCGCAGGGTATGGGGCTGGCCGTTCAAGGTCAGCTCCACCTCTCCGGCATGGGGGTTGACCATCAGGCACCCCCGTCGACGACAAAGTCGAGCTGCCCGGCGCTGGCCAGCGACAGTTCGAACGTGGCCTCGCCGTTATGGCTGCCCGCGTAATCCAGGCCGGTGATCTGGAACGCGCCTTCGATAATGCCGAAATCGGGGATGATGACCTGGAAATCCGGTGTCTCGCCATTGAAGAAAATGGCGCGCGCGCGCTCATCCGTGCCCGCGTCGCGAAACACCCCCGCGCCGGAAATGCTGGCCGATTTCACGCCCGCGCCGCCCAGCAATTCGCGCCAGCCCCCGGCGCTGGAAAGTGACGTGACATCAACCGTTTCCGCGTTGAAGCTGATGCGGGTCGCGCGTAGGCCCGCGACGGTTTCGAACTGGCCATCGCCGGTCATATCCACCTTGACCAGCAGGTCTTTTCCGTTTTGTGCGCCCATCGGGGTGCCCTCCGTAAGTTGAAATCAGTCTTCCACCCGCGCGCGAAAGCGCAGGTCGATGCGGCGCGTCTGGTCGCCCTCGATCTTGCGGGCCTCTGCCCGGTCGAACCACATGGCCACCAGCCGCCCGCGCGACAGCGCAAGCGCAGGCGCGTCCAGCAATTCGGCAATCCGCGCGGCAATGTCCTTGGCGGGCAGAAAGCCCGTGGCATTGGTCAGCACGCTGATGATCAGTTTGTGCTCGGCGCCATGGCCGGTTTTGTCAGAGGCATCCATCACCTCTTCCGGGCCGATCAGCACATAGGTGGCGGGCGGCGTGGCGGGCGGGATCGCGTCATAGATCGCGCCGCCCAGAAGCGCGCTCAGCGTGGCATCGGCAGACAGGTGCTGATAGATCGCCGATTGCAGCGCGGGGGCGAGTTGGTAGCTCATGCCGGTAGCTCCTCTTCGGCGGTGCAGGTCAGGTAGCGGCCCTGCGCGTCGGCCTCTGCCACCGACAGGATCCGATACACCCGCTGCCCTTCGACGAAGCGTTGGTCGGGGCGCGGACGGCGGTCGCTGCCGAAGGGGGCGGCGCGCAGGGTAATGCGCAGCGCCACCTGCCCCGACGGGCCCAGAGCGCCGAAGCGTTCCTGCCCGGTGCGCGCGTCGATCGCGGCCCAATGCGTGCCAAGGCTTTGCCACGTGGTGGCAAACCCCCCGGCCCCGTCGGGCGTGGCCACCGGGCTTTGCAGCACCAGCGCGCGGCTCAGGTTCGGCGCGCTCATGCGCCACCCCCAAGGCGCAGGTCGCGCCAGCGTTCCAGAAGGCTGCGGATGCCGAAATCCATGTCTTCGGACGCGCCGCCATCGCGGTTTTCATAGCTTTGCGCGGCCAGCAGGAACACCGCCTGGCGCAGGTCGGCAGGGATGTCCTCCCACGCGCCGAACCCCGACGTGAACACGATCACCGCCTGCCCGCCGGTCGGAATGGGCGGCAAGGTGCTGCCCATGGGCACAAGTCGCGGGCGCGGGCCATCGGCCTGCAAGGCGTAGCGCGCGGGGTCGATCACGGTGGTCGCGCCATCGCGGTTGAGCATGCTCACCGAGGCCACCGCGCTGACCGGCGCGACCGGCAGGACCTGCCCGCACTCGGTGCGCCAGCGGGCCAGCCGCAACGTCCGGTCCCGCGCCAGAAGCGCGCGGCCGGTGCGGCCCTCGACCGTGGCAAGGGCCGCGCGCAGGTATTGCGCCAGAAGATCATCCTGCGTGGTGTCATCGGCAAAACCGCTGGACAGGCGCAGATGCTCGCGGAACGCGGCAATCGGCAAGGCGGCAAGCGGGATGGGGCTGTCGGTCAGGTCCATGGGGGCCTCTTGCGTTGAAACAGGTTGGGTGCCCCGCAACCGGGGGACGGGGTGTCACGGGGGCACCCGGCCCCGCCGCGCGTGGCGCGACGGGGATCTCGCGGCTTAGTTCAGGCCGAATTTCAGCAGCTTGATCGCCTTGAAGTCGGACACGTCGCCGCCCACGCGCTTGGTGGCGTAGAACAGCACATGCGGCTTGGCGCTGAACGGGTCGCGCAGCACGCGCATGTCGGGGCGTTCGGCAATGGTGTAGCCCGCGTTGAAATCGCCGAATGCAATGGCGTAGCTGTCGGACGCGATATCGGGCATGTCTTCGGCCACCAGCACCGGGTAGCCCATCAGCCGCGCGGGCTCGCCCGTGGCCAGGCCGTCCGACCACAGGAAGCGGCCATCGGCGTCCTTCATCTTGCGCACGGCGCCGGCGGTTTTCGAGTTCATGACGAACACGGCATTGGCGCGGTAGCTTGCGCCCAGCGCATAGACCAGGTCGACGATGGAATCGGCGGCATTGGTGGCAGCGAAATCGCCATCGGCGCCGGTGGCAATATAGCCAAGGTTGTTCCAGTCCCAGATCGCGTCATCGACCTTCGGGTGGTCCAGGAAACCGCGCGGCTTGTCCACGCCGTCACCGGCGATGAAGGCCGCCGCTTCGGCGCGGGCGAATTTGCCGGCAATGCGGTCTGCCAGCCAGCTTTCGATATCGAAGGCGCTATCATCCAGCAGGCGCTGGCTGGCCTTGGGCATGGCCGACAATTCGTGCAGGCGGATGGAAATGCGGTCAATCGTCGGCGTGTCGGATTCCGCCACGCTGCCCGATTCCGTCGCCCAGCCCGAGGAGATGTCGGAATGATCCACCAGCACATCGAAAGAGGTGCTCTCGACGCGTTATGCAGCACGCCGCGAATGGTCTCGGACGTGGCCGGGTCCACCAGGTAGCCGCCTTCGGCGGCGACGGCGGTGTTCAGGCCCTTTTGTTCCAGCTCCAGCCCGCGCAGGTCGGCTTCGTTGCCGGAGCGCAGATAGGCGTCGAACGCCTTGTGGTGCAGCGTGTCGGCCGCGTCGGAACGGTCCAGCACGGGGCGGGCGGGGGAAAGGGCAGTCTTGCGGTCCAGCATGGTCAATCGCTCTTCGGTTTGGGACAGTTTACGGGTGATATCGGCCTGAAACGCGTCGAACTCGGCGGCAAAGCCGTGCCATGCGGTTTTCAGTTCAAGCTTGGTTTCCGGGGCGTCGGACGTGTCGGGCGCAGCGGGCTGGCCCGCCGCCTGGGGCGCGAGTGTGGTCATGGGTCTCTCCTATGACGATCGGGGGATTTCGGGTCCGAGGGCCAAGCTACCGCCTGCCCCCCAAGATCGGGTGAAAGCAGCGTGCGCTGCGTTAATCGCGCCGGGGCTAAAGCGCAGCCAGCGCCGCGCGCGCGGCCCGCAGCCGGGCGGTCAGCAAGGACAGGTCGTCCAGGCTGTCCGACTTGCGGTCGATGCGCGCGGTGCTCTGCATGGGAAAGGTGACAAGGCTCACTTCCCACAGGTCCAATTCCAGCAGCCGCCGCCCGCCGCCGGGCCGCTTTTCGGCGCGCAGCGTGCGGTAGCCGATGGACAAGCCATCCACCGCGCCCGCCGCCAGCAGCGCCTGCGCTTCGCGCGCGCGGGCCACGTCGGGCAACAGGCGGCCCTTGACATACAGGCCCGTGGCGTCCTCGCGCACCGCGTCCCAGATGCCGATGGGCTGGGCGGGGTCGTGCTGCCACAGCATCCGCACCTGGTCGCCGCGTGCGGCCAGCCGCGCCAAGGACGCCGCATAAGCCCCCGCCGCGACCGTATCGCCGCCCCGGTCGCATTGGCCGAAGAGGCTGGCATAACCCGCGATCTCATGGCCCCCGGTCTGGCCTTCGACCACGCGCAGCCCCGGCGCGGCGCCGGTGAACTTGTATTCCAACATGGGCAAATCCTTTCTCATGTCGTGATCTGCACCAGCGCCAAGGCGCCATGCAGCAAAACCCCGGCGGCCACGCCATAGACGGCCAGCCACAGGCGGCGGTCCAACCGCTCCACGGCTTGTTCCAGCCGCACCATGCGGAATTCCAGCGCTTCCTTGCGCGCCTCGAACACGCGCTCTTGGGCGTCGATCCGGGCCTGCGCGGCTTCGAAACTGTCATACAGGTAGCGCGAGCCGCCCACCGCGCGGCGCGCGCTCATTGCTCCTCCAGCCGCGGGGGCAGACCCAGCAGGGCGCGCTTCTCGGCGTCGGTCAGGAAAGACGCCTCGCCCACGCGCCGCCATTGCTGGTCGCGTTCCACCGCCAGCGCGGGCACCTGGTCCAGGTCGGGGCGCAGTTCCAGCGCGCCCGGCTGAAAATGCGACAGCCAATGCGCCAGCGCCGCGGTGACGCGGGTCGCCATGGGCAGCACCGTCAGCCGGTAAAACGCGCGGTTGGCTTCCTGGTAATTGGCATAGGTCGCGTCGCCGGGAATGCCCAGCAACATGGGCGGAATGCCGAAGGCAATCGCGATCTCGCGCGCCGCCGCTTCCTTGGTTTCCTGGAATTCCATGTCGGAGGGCGAAAAGCCCATCGGCTTCCAGTCCAGCCCGCCATCCAGCAGCATCGGGCGGCCCGCGTTGCGCGCCCCCTGATGATGCGCCTCCATCTCGGCTTGCAGCCGGTCGAACTGGTCTTGCGTCATGCTGCCATGGCCATCAGCCCCACGATAGACAATCGCGCCCGTGGGCCGTGCGGCATTGTCCAGCAACCCCTTGGACCAGTTGGACGCCGCGTTATGCACATCCACCGCGCGGCTGGCCGCTTCCAGCGGAGACAACCCGTAATGGTCATCCTGCGGGTGGAAGGACCGGATATGGCAGATCGGCCCAACACCATCCTGCATGGCAAAGCGGTGCGCCCGCCCGCCCACGCGGTAGTCATAGCCCACCGGCCAGCCATCGGGACCGGGGACAACCCGCATCCGGTCGGCGCGCAGCACGTGCAGTTCCTGCACGCCGCCCGCAGCATCCGGCACGGCCTCGACATAGGCGTTGCCCGACAGCAAAAGCTGGCCGTAAAGCGCTTCCAGCAACTCGGCCCGTCCCTGCCCCGGATTGGGCCGCGCCAACAGGTCCAAGAGCGGGTGGCGCTCGTAGCGCGCGTCAGCATCCTGCAACACGAGGGGCAAGGCGGCGGCGGCCTCGGCAATCAGCCGCACCGCGCGAAAGCCAACGGGGTTGCCGATGAACCCCGCCCGCGCCAGCGACACGCCATCGCGCGGGCCAAGCGCCGCAGCACCCTCGGGCAGCCGCGCGCTCACGCGCCCGGCCATTAACGGGCCAACGGCGCTGGCCTTGGCCTCTTCCACCGGGCTGGCCGCTGTTTCGGGCGCATGCCCCTTGCGCAGGAATTCGAACATATCCGCCTCTCCAAAACCTGCCCCCGTCATCTTGCCAGAAATACTCTCGGGGGGCGCGGGGGGCAGACAGCCCCCCGCCTGCATGGATCACACCCTAGCGAAAGGGGATGAACACGGCGCTAGCCCAGCGTACGCAGCTTCGGCTGCGACCAGCGCGCGGCGGGGGCAAGCATCAGCTCATGCAGTGCCCAGACCAGCGCATCCACCCGGTCAGGGCTGCCGGTGCCGGTATAACCCTGCGCCGTCATCAGCCCCATCTGGTCCTCCAGCTCGC
>JAAAPG010000275.1 GCA_009908405.1 Alphaproteobacteria bacterium
GTTCATGACGCGCGAGAACACGCGCGCATTGTTCGAAGCCTGCCTGTAACGCAAGGGCATGCGTGCGCAGCCAACGCGCGCGCCCGGCCCTTCCGAACAGCCTGTGTTGCCGGAAGGGCATGCACCATCCATAAGCCACGCAAGGCCAGCGCCTGCGGGTCGGTCTGTCAGTGTTGCGCTGGGGCCGCGTCACGTAGACGCGCGAAAACATCGCCGGATTTTGCATCGAGAGGCAGCTTTGACAACCACGCCTTGATCGTATCCGCATCCTGCCAGTCCGGCCATCGAAACGCACCGCTTTCGCCTTCCACGACATTGAACACGAAGGGGCCAAGATCCGTCAGCCTGTCGATGACGGGCGCTGATAGATGCGGATAGGCCGGTAGATATTCGACAGAGATCATGCGCACCGGGTCTGACAAGCCGGACAGAACCTCCAGCTCGAACCCTTCCACGTCTATCTTTATGAAATCCGGGCGGCCGAAACGCGCGATCAGCGCGTCCAGTGTTGTCACATGCACGACCTGCCGACGGTCCCATTGCACATGGCCAAAGCCTGAAGCTGTCTTCGCGTCCTGCACGAAGTCCGCGCGCAGGGACGACACGGTCGGATGTCCGGATGAAATCGCCATGTCAGTGGTTGTTTCGCGTGCCCCTGCCGCTACCGCCAGCACCGTTATGTCACGCGGCAAGCTGCGGCGCAGGAAGCCGGCGAAGGGCTGTTGCGGTTCCAGTGCCACGACGCGCGCGCCTGCCGCGCGCATGGCCCGCGCGCGTGAGCCGACATGCGCCCCCACATCGAAGGCAAGACTGTTCGGTGCCAGGATTTTCCGATAAAACCGCCGCCAGCGCAGCAGCGATACCGGATGATGGTAGATTGCCAACGAACGCAGGAACCCGAGCATTGCCATCATTCCACAGCCTGCTTGGTGTCTGGCTCAGCGGCGCGCCGGTCACGACGCTGCCGCGATTTGAAAACGAACAGGCCCGGCACGTTGGCCACAAGGATCACCGCGCCGAAGAGGATGCTGGCCCCGACCCCCTCGGCTGCCGTGGCACCGATCATGGGAAAGACTGCCGCCGCCGCGCCCTCGCGATACCCCCATCCGGCGACGGAAAAGGGAAGCAGCATCGCCAAAAGCACAAGCGGCACGGCGAAAAGAACCTGTAGCACGTTCAGGTAAAGGCCCGTCGCCGCCGCCACGAAGGCGAAACTTGCAAGATTTGCCGTGACGATCAGCACACCCAGCACAACTTGCAACACGGCATTCCGGCGCCCGCCCCATGCGATTTTCACCGACACGATGAAGCGACCGATCCCACCGGGGAAAGCGGGCCATGAAATACCCCGTCTTGACCGGGGAAGGACGAACAAGGCGACGATCATCAAACCCAGCAAGAGCCCACCGGCCGCCTGCAATCCGGGCCGCCCCGACAGCAGCAGGCCGAGGGCAAGCACCGCGACAAGCGCAACCTGGCCCGCCAAACGTTCGATCACCACGGCGTGTGCCGCAGGTTCCAGCCCCATGGTTTGGCGCGAACGAACCGCGCGCAGCCCGTCGCCCAGCACACCGCCGGGCAAGGTCATGTTGACCGCGCCGGACAGGTAGTATTCCGCCAGCGCGCGCGAAAACGAAAACGTGATGCCAAGATGCCGCGCCGTCACCTGCCAGCGCAGGGCCGACAGGACAATCTGCGCCTGCGCGGCCAGAAAGGCCGCCACGACCCAGACCGGCGCGACAGACCGTATCCTGTCCAGAATGTCATCCGTGCCAACCGCGTATAAAATCAACGCCAACAGGCCAAGCGGGACGATCACCGGCGCCCCACGGGTCAAGGCCGTGCGCCATGTGCTGGCCGTGTCTTTGCTGATGTTTGTCCCGGTCATTCCACTCAAGTTGGCTGAACCGTCCACAAATCAAGGTGCAATCGTGTTGGACGGACCCATGGTTGCGCACTATCACTATGCACAGGGCACAAGGATGGGTGCAATTGGGAAAACTGGAAATTACCGATCTGGTCAAAATCTTCGACGATGGGGCGCGCGCCGTCGACGCTGTCACCTTCGACGTCGAGGAAGCCGAGTTCGTGGTGATCGTCGGCCCGTCGGGCTGCGGCAAATCGACGACCCTGCGCATGATCGCCGGGATCGAGGCGGAGACAGCGGGCGAAATTCGCCTTGCGGGACAGCGGGTCAACGACCTCTCCCCCGGCCAGCGCGATGTGGCCATGGTGTTTCAGAACTACGCGCTCTACCCCCATATGACGGTGGCCCAGAATATCGGGTTTGGCCTGCGCCGCCGCGGGATGCCGCGCGCGGAGGTCAAAAAGGCTGTCCATGAGGCAGCAGAGGTGCTGGAACTCGGCGCCCTGCTGAACCGGCGACCCGCAACACTTTCCGGCGGCCAAAGGCAGCGCGTGGCCATGGGGCGCGCCATGGTGCGGCAGCCCAAGCTGTTCCTGTTCGATGAACCGTTGTCGAATCTCGATGCGCGCCTTCGGCTCTCCATGCGGGGAGAAATCCGGCGGATGCGGTCGCATCAGCGCACGACAACCTTGTATGTCACCCACGATCAGACCGAAGCAATGACGCTCGCGGACCGCGTGATCGTCATGAAAGACGGGCGGATCGAACAGATCGGCACGCCCATGGATATTTACCGCCGCCCGGCCAGCCTGTTCGTCGCGCAATTCATCGGGTCGCCGTCGATGAATATCATCGACGCGCAACTGGGCAACGGTGGCGCACAACTGGCCGACGGCACGCTGCTGGACATACCGGTCGAAGCGGCGCCCGGAACTCGCGTCAAGCTGGGGTTCCGGCCCGAGGCGATTGCACTTGGCAACGATGCCGGGTTGCCCGCGCGGGTCGAAACGTTGGAACCGATGGGACAGGAATTGATCGTCGAATTTGCCACCCAG
>JAAAPG010000282.1 GCA_009908405.1 Alphaproteobacteria bacterium
TCCAGTGGCGACTGGTCTAGTGTCCGTCCAAACTCATGGAAGGACAAATCCCGATGCCCCCCGTTTCGCCCTACAGCTTCGCCCCGGACACCCCAGACGCGCATCCGTTGCACCTTGTTCCGGTCGAAGGGCTAGATAGCTGGCTGGAGGGCCAGTCGGACATGGTGCGTTCATGGCTGACGGCGACCGGCTTTCAGGCAAAGCGGGGTGAAATCGCGCTTCTGCCCGATGCATCCGGGGCGCTGGCAAGCGCCGTCATCGGCCACGGCACCAAACGCGACCGCATGCGCAACCGCTTCCTGCTTGGCGGCGCACGGCGTGCCTTGCCCCCGGTTCGCTATACGCTTCACCATACGCTCGACACGGAGGCGCTTGCCGAAGAAACCCTCGGGTGGCTGCTGGCAGGCTATCGCTACCGCATCACCAGGCAGGACGCCGCCCCGGAGATCGCCGAACTTGTGGTCCCGGACGCGATCGATGCGGCGCAGATACAGACCATCGCCGCCGCCGAGGTGCTCACACGCGATCTGATCAACACCCCCGCCGCGTCTTTCGGCCCGGCAGAGCTGGAAAGCGCTGCCACGGACCTTGCCAGCCGGTTCGGCGCCACGATGTCGGCCATTCGTGGCGACGACCTGCTGGCGCAGAACCTGCCGCTGATCCATACCGTCGGGCGCGCGGCCGACCGCGCGCCGCGACTGCTGGACATGCGCTGGGGCCAGGCAGGCCCGAAACTGACGCTTGTCGGCAAGGGCGTGTGTTTCGACACGGGCGGGCTGAACCTGAAACCCGGCGCGTCGATGGGGCTGATGAAGAAGGACATGGGCGGGGCCGCCACCGTTCTGGGGCTGGCGCAGATGATCATGGCCTCTGGCTGGCCGGTGCAATTGCGGGTTCTGATCCCGGCAGTGGAAAACGCGGTCGCGGGCAACGCGATGCGACCGGGTGATGTGCTGACCGCGCGCAATGGCCTGACGGTCGAGGTCAACAATACCGATGCCGAAGGGCGGCTTGTGCTGGCCGATGCGCTGACCCTCGCCTGCGAGGACGCGCCCGATGCGCTGATCTGCATGGCCACGCTGACCGGGGCTGCGCGCGTCGCGCTCGGGCCTGATGTGGCGCCCTTTTACACGCATGACACTGACTTGGCGCAAGCCCTCATGACCGCCAGCGCCCGCGTGCGCGATCCGCTTTGGCCGATGCCGCTGCATCCGGCTTACGACCCGATGATCGAGCCCGCCATCGCCGATCTGGACAATGCGCCCGCGGGGGGCATGGCCGGGTCGATCACCGCGGCCCTGTTCGTGGATCGCTTTGTCGAGGGCGTGCCGTGCTTTGCCCATTTCGACATATATGGCCACCAACCCAGCGCTGCCCCCGCCCGACCCAAGGGCGGCGTAGGCCAGGGCGCGCGCGCGCTGTTTGACGCGCTTCCCGGCGTGTTGAACCTGTGAGCGACCCACGCCTGACCCCGTTCTCGGGCCGCGTCGCGCATGACAGCCTGCGCGGCCGGATAGACGCGCCCGCCTTTACCCCCGGCACCAAGGCCAGCGTGACCGCGCCGCTGACAGACTTGCTGCGCCACCCGGATGGCCCGCGCGACCGCCAGCTTCTGCGCGGCGCGCAGGTGACGGTCATCGACCGGGCGGACGACATGGCCTACATCCTGTGGGACGGCTATTGTGGCTGGGTCCGCGACGCGGGGCTTGGCCCGGCGAGCACACCAACCCACCGCATCACCGCCGCGGCGAGCCATCTCTACACCGCACCCGACCTCAAAAGCCCGGAACATGTGGCGGTGTCGTTGGGCGCGCAACTGGTCATCACCGGCGCGCAAGGGGCGTTTTTGCACGCCGATTGCGGTCATTTCGTGCCAAACCAGCACGTCGCGCCGTGCAAAGAGCCTGCACCGGACCCGGTGACGGTGGCGGCAGAACTCCTCGGCACACCCTACCTGTGGGGCGGCAACGGCCATGCGGGGATCGACTGTTCCGGGCTGATCCAAGTGGCGCTGCACGCCTGCAACCGCCCCTGCCCCGCCGATAGCGACCTGCAGGAACGCGCCTTCGCGGCCCATGCCCTGCGCCCCGGCGCACCAGCCCAGCGCGGTGATCTGCTGTTCTGGCGCGGGCATGTCGCTTGGGTATCAGACCCCGACACCATCCTGCACGCCAACGCGCACAGCATGTCGGTCGCCTATGAAGGGCGGCACGACGCAATCACCCGCATTGCACCCGAAAGCCCGGTCACGGCGCATATTCGCCTGCCGACCCCCTGATTTCATCTTGCCAAAAATACTCATGACACACGGCACGCCAAGGGCGCGCGGTCAGCCCTTGCGCGGTTTCGCCCGCAAGGTGGGATCGGCCTGCAACGGGTCTTCGGGCCAGGGGTGCTTGGGGTATTGGCCGCGCATGTCCTTGCGCACATCGGCATAGCTGTTGGCCCAGAAACCGGGCAGATCGGTCGTGACCTGCACCGGGCGGCGCGCGGGCGACAGCAGCACCAGCCGCAGCGGCACCTGCCCCGGCCCGACCGTGGGGTGCTGCGCCTGCCCAAACAATTCCTGCAAGCGCAACTGCACTTCCGGCGTATCGCCAGAATAGTCGATGGGCACGCGGTTGCCCAAGGGCGTGGTGAATTGCGCGGGGGCTTGGTCATCCAGCATTTGCGTCTGGCCCCAATCCAGCCGCGCGCGCAAGGCGGGCAGCAGGTCCAGCGCGCGCAAGTCCTCGGCGCTGCGCGCGCGGGTCAGATAGGGGCCAAGCCAATCTTCCAGGCTGTCCAGCAGCGCGGGTTCAGACAGGTCGGGCAGGTCGGCCCCCTGCCCGCGCAAAAGCGCCACCCGCGCGATGAACCGGCGCGCGGCATCCGACAGCGGCAGGCCCAGATCGCGCAGCCCGTCG